>JAYWGI010000445.1:0-4376 GCA_043779025.1 Myxococcales bacterium | reverse complement strand
GTCGCTGCCGGCGCTCTCGCGCACATCGAGCGTGCGTGCTTGCACCCCTGCACTCTGCACCCACAAGTCGAGCACGGCCACCTGCTGACCATGATTTGCCGGCTCCAAGATCCATGTCTTGCCCACCTGCTCAGGCGCAAAGCCGTCGGTGTTGTCGTCGTTGGGCATCAGGTCGCGGCCTACAACAACGGCATCAAGCTCTGGCATAAACTCAGCGATGCGCTTGGCCTCGCCGCGCCCCAGCGTGGTGAGCAACACCGTGTGCTTTGCACCATCTTTTGCAAATCGTTGGCGCTCGACTTCGAGTTCTGCCGCACGCTGTTTGCTGTCGAGAGGGCGTGCATCCGTCACCAACACAGCAATCTTTACCTGCCCGACGGCAACCAGTTGTGCGTGCGGAGCGAAGTCGCCGGACGGCAGCGTCTTGTCTTCGGGCCCATGCGCAGGGTGACCGCCACGGAGCGCAGAATGGTCCGCCTGTCCCGGCAATTCCACGCTGGTCCCCAGGGCACGCAACGCCCCTCCGATGGTCTCAGCCTCTCGCAATCGCTGCGGTTTCTCTGCCGCGGAGAGCATGTCGAACGGAGCTTTCCCACGCGTCGTCCCCACAGCCATCACGGCGTGGCCTCCCGCCCCCTCCCAATCCTTGCGTACCGCGGCCGCCAAGTGATCCAGGCCGCCGGGCTGATCCTTCACGCACCCGCAGGGCTCTATCTGCCCCGCGAGGTCCGAAATAAAATACAGCCGCGCGTCGGGCGCTGTCGCCGGCGTGGCTTCGCCTTGGGCGGTCTGCACCTTTTGGCTCTTTGGCGTACAGCTCTCGCATGCGGCGCACGCGAGGCCCAAGCAAAGGGCGGCGGCCAGAACGGCGGTGGCGGTAAGGCGTTGCACAGGCTCTAGCTTAGCCAAGAGTCACGCAAAGATCACGCACGCAGCATGGCCCAGGACGCGTGATTCGCGGTACCGTGCAAGCTATGCGAATCGCAATCGTGGGTTTGGGCAAAATGGGCGGCAACATGGCAGAGCGTTTGCTCGGCAAGGGGCACACGGTCGACGTGTACGACGTCTCGGCTGAGGCGCGCGGGCGACTGGTGGCCAAGGGCGCGAAGGAGCTAACCACACTTGAAGCGCTGGCGGCCTTGCCGGGCCCTCGCGTGGTGTGGGTGATGGTGCCGGCAGGCGAGATCACAGAACATGTACTACACACCATTTACGAAATCTTGAGCGCCGGCGACATTGTCATCGAGGGCGGCAACTCGCGCTACACCGAGAGCCAAACACGCAGCGCCCACTTTGCAGGAAAGAACATTCAGATGCTCGACGCCGGCACTTCAGGCGGCGTGTGGGGCTTGCAAAATGGCTACTGCCTGATGGTTGGCGGACCGCGCGCGGCCTACGACCACGTGTTGCCACTGCTCACCGATTTGGCAGGCCCCGAAGCTCTTGCCTATCTCGGCACCTCGGGCGCGGGGCACTACGCGAAGATGGTCCACAACGGCATCGAGTACGCCATGATGCAGTCTTACGCCGAGGGCTTCGAGCTGCTCAAAGCGGGCGATTTTGGCTACGATTTGGGCCAAATCGCGGCGCTATGGAACCACGGCAGCGTGGTGCGTTCGTGGCTCTTGGAGCTCACCGAGCGCGCACTCAAAGAGGACGCAAGCTTGGACAAGGTGGCGCCCTACGTGACAGACAGCGGAGAAGGCCGCTGGACCGTGGAGGAGGGCGTACGGCGTGCCGTCGCGCTCCCGACCATTGCGGCCGCGTTGTTCGCGCGCTTCAACTCACGCAATGAGCGGGGCTTTGGCCTGCGGCTTTTGTCTGCACTGCGGAACCAGTTTGGCGGACACGCAGTACAGTCGACCAAAGGAGGCACCCCATGACTGTACACTCCATGCCAGTCCCCGCGACTCAGCCCAACGCGGTGAGCTCTTTGGGTGAGAACTGCACAGTCGTCATCTTCGGTGCGTCGGGTGACCTGACGCGTCGCAAGCTGTTCCCTGCACTTTACAACTTGTTGCTTGACGGCAAGTTGCCCGCAAGCACGCACATTATTGGAGTGGCTCGCTCTCCTTGGGACGACGCCTCGTTTGCGTCCGAAATGCGCGCCTCGGTGGCCGAACACTCCAGGCGACCGCTAGACAATGCCCTCTGGAAGCAACTCGAGGGGAACATGCATGTCCTTGAGCTCGACTTCAATAATGCGAGTGAATTCTCTCGTTTGGAGACATTGCTTCGCTCTCTCGAGTCGGCGGGAGCGTCTGATAGAGGAAAGTCCACGCGTCTGTTCTATTTGGCCGTTCCGCCCTCCATTGCGCCCGCTATTCTGACAGGCTTGAGCCAAAGCGCCCTCACCACGCGTCAGTCGACCGAGGTCGGTCGCCGTGTTGAGGACCAAGCGGATGCCATTTGTCGCGTTGTTATCGAGAAGCCCTTCGGCGCCGATTTGCGCAGCGCCAAAGCGCTTAACGCAAGCTTGCGAGAGGTGTTTGACGAGTCGCAAATCTTCCGAATCGATCACTACTTGGGCAAGGAGACAGTGCAGAACCTGCTCGTGTTTCGCTTCGCGAACAACCTGTTTGAGCCGCTTTGGAACCGCGAACACATCGACAATGTACAGATTACAGTGTCCGAGGACATAGGCGTAGGTACACGCGGCGCCTTCTTCGAGCAAACCGGCTTGCTTCGCGACGTCGTGCAGAACCATGCGCTGCAGCTCTTGGCACTCACGGCCATGGAAGCCCCCATCTCACTCAGCGCCGACGATGTGCGCGACGAGAAAGTACGTGTGCTGCGTTGCTTGCGCCCGCTGGACCCTAGCGGTGTGGCGCGCAACGTGGTGCGTGGACAATACACGGATGGCCACAGCCGCGACGGCAAGGGCAACGTGCTTCAGGGCTACACCAAAGAGGCCAACGTCAGCTCCAAGTCCGAGGTCGAGACCTTTGTCGCGCTGCGCTTGTTCGTGGACAACTGGCGCTGGGGCGGCGTGCCCTTCTATGTGCGCGCAGGCAAGCGTTTGCCTCACCGCGTGACCGAGATTGCGCTGCAGTTTAAGCGCCTGCCCCACCGCTTGTTCTCCACCCCGGACGGCGGTATCGCGCCGAATGTTCTGTCCATCCGGATTCAACCCGACGAGCAGATCGCCTTGCGATTTTACACCAAGGAGCCTGGCTCAAAAACGGTGCTTCGCAACATGGCCATGGAGTTTGAGTACGGCAGCGCCTTCGGTGGCAACACGCCCGAGGCGTACGAGCGCCTGCTGCTCGATGCCCTGCGCGGCGATGCCACGCTGTTCACGCGCGACGACGAGGTCGAGCAGCAGTGGCGCTTTGTGGATCGTATTCGTGAGGCATGGGCGGCCTACGAGGGCACGCCGCCGCCGCACTATGAGGCCGGCACTTGGGGGCCCGAGAGCGCAGACGAGTTGATCACCCGCGACGGCCGTTCGTGGAGAAAGCCTTGACGCCGCGCATCTGCCCGCTCCCCGACGTGGGGTGGGCGGAGCAGATCGCGGCCGACATCGTTGAAGTGTTACAACGGTGCCTCAGGGTGATCCCTAAGGCGACGCTGGCTCTCTCAGGCGGCACAACGCCAGAGCCCGTTTACGCTGCACTTTCGCAAGGCGATCTCGACTGGACGCGTGTGTGCATTCTGCAAGTAGATGAACGCGTGGTACCCGCGAACGACCCGCGCAGCAATGCCACCATGATTCGCCGAGCAATGGCCCCGGCACTTGCGGCTGGCGCGACCGCGTGTTGGATGGATAGGGCCTTGCTAGGTGATGCTCCCGCCGTGGATTACGCCGCCCAGATCCACGATTTTCTGCCTATCGATGTCATGGTTCTGGGAATGGGCGACGATGGCCATACTGCATCGCTGTTCCCCGGTGACGGAAACACGGCAAGCAGCGCAAGGGTGATTGAGGTGGCCGCTGCACGAGGCCGCGAGGCCCGTCTTAGTTTGGGGTTGAGCGTTCTAGAGCAGGCGCAGAGCACGTACGTGATCGCGCGCGGCGCCAGCAAAGCGGCGGCATTGCAGCGTCTGCTTGCAGAGAGCGGTGATCTCGAGGAAACGCCCATTCGACTGGTACGCGTCCACGGGTCGCGAGATTGTCCTCCGGCTTCCGTATGGGCTGACCGCGCGTTGCGCCGCGCCGCACGACGGCGCGCGTAAACACCAGGCACCCAATGCGGGCACTCCGCATGCATCCTACACAGCGCTGCATTCGCGACGGACGTGTAGCCTTGCTCTACTTACCTTGGACCACATTGTCGGCAACCGCACAAACGTCTGTTGCATTCGTGCGACAAGGCCAGATTCATGTGCGTTTTGGCAACATATCGAAGCGCTTTCTGCAAACAACGCGTTGCACC
>JAYWGI010000444.1:0-1600 GCA_043779025.1 Myxococcales bacterium | reverse complement strand
TTCCACGCGCGCCCCCAAAGCGGCGCCTATTTTGTGCCTACGCTGCTTACGCGCGGCGTGCGGCATTTCCGCATCGAGCTGGTGCGTGAGTCGGCGGCCCAGGTGGCGGAGCTTGTGCAGGGGTACAAAGCGCTTTTGGCAGGGGAAATGCAACCAACGGCGCTGGTGTCTCAGCTTCGTGCGGAAGAGGGCTACGGCGTGGTGCGTGGATCTTTGCGGGTGCTGCAGTAGGGTCGGCTTGGGGCTCGCGCAACGCCCCCACTGCCGCCACACACTCGGGAGCGCAGGGGGCGCCGAGACGGCGCAACCGACACGGGCGTGAGGCACGCTCCTCCAGCGCGGGACCGGCGCCGATGAGGCCGGGGCTCCCTCATCCGGCGTGCGCGCGAACTCGGCCTCCGGAGGCGCGAATTCCGATAGGACGGCCGGAGGCAAGCCGGCCTTCCTCGGAACTTCGCCGGTGACCCGTGCGTTTTGAGTCGGCCTCAGACACACGCGCCCGCCGAACGAGGGCCCCCGTCACTCCCCGGACGCCTACTCACCCGCGCGTGTCATCGCTCGCAAAGTCGGGGAGAGAGAGAACGCGCGGCATCACTCACTTCTGTGAGTGATGCCGCGCGTTCGTGCGTCGGAGCGGGGTGCGTGCTCGTCACTTTGCCCCAATTGTCATTCTGAGAGTAGCGAAGAGCCTCCCGAATGCAGTGCAGAGCACGCTCGCAGAATGCGCGCGCTTCGCTGGCGCATTGCGACGCCGGTCTCCGCGCTGGAGAGTTTGCGAATGCAGTGCAGAGCACGCTCCCAGAATGCGCGCGCTTCGCTGGCGCATTGCGGCTCTCGGCTCCACGCTCGTGAGCCGGCGACGCCGCGAGCAGGGCAACGATCTAAACAGATCTCTCCATCTCCACCCCATCCCAGGCCACATTGATTCCAATCAGCCAATATCAGCGGAGGGCGGACCGTTGTGGGCGTCCGAGGGACCCCGTCCGAGCGCAGCTCGGCGTGGGTGCGCGCCTTTAGGCGTGCAACAAACGAAACACGCCCGAAGGGCTCTGCGTCCGGAGCCAGGCCGCGAGGAAAATCCACCAATCCAAACCCCTCGGCCGAAAGCAAAATCAACGCCATCCAACGGTGGCCCCGCACGCAGCGATGCCCGCCGGTCGGTCCCGCAGCGTTCAGGCTCAAGCTCAGCGTCGTGGCCAGCGCGCAAAGCAATTGCAAAAGCCGCGCAGCGCCTAAAAACGCACTTTTGACTTGAAAGGTTGTGCAGGCCAGCGTTGCTGTTGAAATGAGAGCATTGCCCGTTTGTACGTTTAGCGGCGTTGCGGGCGTTTGGCCTTCGTTCCGACTACTCCGCCGGCAGATCCTCAAGGGTCGCCGCTTTCCACTTGGTGACCCGCTTGAGATAGGCCAAAAATCGTTCCATCAGCACGTAGCCGGGAGGCACCACGAGCAGTGACATGAATGTAGAGCTCACCACGCCGCCGATGACGGCAATGGCCATGGGCGCACGGAACTCACTGCCGTCGCTGTTGGAGATGGCCGTAGGGAGCATGCCCAAGATCATGGCCGCGGAGGTCATCACGATGGGGCGTAGGCGTTC
>JAYWGI010000443.1:0-14794 GCA_043779025.1 Myxococcales bacterium | reverse complement strand
GCACGGCCTCGGCGTCGCCTCGGAAGTAGGAGCCGGTCATCGCAACGATGTGGGTTTTCCCTCGCGCAATGAGCTCGCTCAAGTGTGCGCCGAGCTTGTTGTCCGGGTTGGAGGACACATGATGAAACTCGTCTACCGCGATCAACCGGTCGTCGAATTTCTCGATGCCGTAGGCGTCGACCGCGAAGCGAAACGTCGCGTGCGTGCAAACGAGCACGCGATCCGCGCTCTCGAGAAAGGCGGCGACCGATTTGACTTTGCCGCCGTTGTCGGTGCCGGGCGCGTTGCAAAGGTTCCACTTGGGCTCCACATGCCAGTCCGACCAAAATCCGGACTTGGAGAGCGGCTCGTCGTTGAAGCTGGACCCAATGGATCGCTCGGGCACGACGATGATGGCTTGCTTGACGTTTTGATTCTCGAGCTTGTCGAGCGCGACAAACATCAGCGCGCGGCTCTTGCCCGACGCTGGTGGCGATTTGATGAGCAGGTACTGCTCGCCCCGTCGCTCGTACACGCGCTCCTGCATGGCCCGCATGCCGAGGGCATTGGGTTTGGTCGATGCGCCGCTACGGGCGTAGCTCACGCTGACAGACGGCACGGTTTTGCTTTGGTCGCTCATGGGCTCGTTTTCAATTTTGGCGCCTTATGTGCTTTGCGCGGCTTGTCACTGGTGGTCGCATTGGTCGCCGTCATTTTGGTGTAGAGCTCAAACAATTTTTCGAGCCGCTCGGTGTCGTTCTTAAAGCGACGCCCAAGGTAGATGCGCTCCAGTGTCTCGTCATTGCGCTCGTGCGCCTCCCGCAGGTTGGCAGGCATGGCGTCCGGCGCATAGAGGTCGGCGATGGTGGCCGGAAAATGCGCTTCACGAGCGAGCAAGATGTCCTCGGCGCATCGAGTGAGATCGGCCTTGTTCTTGTCGGTGAGCGTAGGCACAGGGAAGGTGTTCCAGCCGAGCGTATTGGAGTAGCGAAAATCTGTTTTCATCTTGCCGCACACTGTGGCGATCCAGACGAGGTGGATGCGGCTCGCGATGAGCGCCAGGTTCCAAAGAGGTGCGTCGTAGAGGGCGAAGGCGAGGTTGCTCACCGCACATTGAGCATCGACAAGACCTGCAGGAAGAAACGCGCGTCTTTCAGAGGAGACGCTCGGTACGACAATCGTGTGGTGTACGCCGATTCGCATTAGCTTGAGTTGATGCGCACGCTTTGCGAGAGCATTGGCACCTTTGTCCGGACTCGCCAGCCGTACTTTCCGAACCGCATCCACTCGGCTCCGGAACGACGGGTGTTCCAACGCTTCCAAAAGATGCTGGTCCTCGATCCAGATGCAGAAACGGGACCCCCCATTGATAAATTCGGAGGAGCCGTAAATCTTACGAATGAACCGAGCGTGTTGTTCAGCGCGTAGCCGTAGCGCTGCCAACTCGTTCCAGGTCAACAGCAGGTTGCCTCCGTCAGTGGGCTTGTTGCCAAATTCCATCAGCGCAAGGCCTGAGAGTGAGCTGCTTTGATTTTCGACGATGACTCGCGGGCCAAGTGTCAAATATGGGGTGATCGACGAGCCCTCGCGCACGATAACGCTATCGCCTTTGTCATGCTCGTACAGCCGCCGTGCAGAACCATCAGGCGCTCCAAAGCCAATGATTGCAACCGTGACGCCAGCGTTGTTACTCGCAAGGTTAGCCCAACGAAATGACGTGTAGGCGAACCGCACCTCGCATCCGGCATCAAACATCACGGGCCATAGAATCGGCACTGACTGGCCTTGGCAGATGGAATTAGTGCAAACAAAGGCCGCCGAGCCTTTCCCCTCGCGAATCCAGTCAGCAGCTTTGATCAACCAACCTGCAACGTAATCGAGACAGCCTGGCGATGTCGTCCGACCGGATAGAGTGTGGCGAATCTCTGCCTTCTGTTCGGGACTTTGCCATGTGCTTCCAAGATAGGGAGGATTGCCGCAGATGTACGTCTCACCGCCCTCGTTTACAAATTCCACCTCAGCCTGATCGAACTGCGCCGCATGCGGAAAATCGCTACGCATGCGCACTTCGGTGCCCGAGGGCGGGCATACACTCAGCCAGTCGAGCCGCAGTGCATTGCCGCAGGTGATCCAGTTGTCATCGCGCAATGGCAAAAAGTCCGCGAGTGCGAGCAGCTGGCCGCGGTAGACCACGTCGCACTGGTACTCCGCGATGATGAGCGCGAGCCTTGCAATCTCGGCCGGAAAGTCGCGCAACTCGATGCCGCGAAAGTTGGTAAGCGGAAGCTCGGAAGCGATGTCGCGCTCTCCTCGGCGCTCGTTGATGGTGGCCTCGATTTCGCGCATTTGCTTGTATGCGATCACCAGGAAATTCCCTGATCCGCAGGCCGGGTCGAACACGCGAATGCGCGCCATGCGCCGGCGCAAGTTAAGCAATGCGCGCGCGTTGTCGCCCGCCTCCTCGAGCTTGGCGCGCAGCTCGTCGAGAAAGAGCGGATTGAGCACTTTGAGAATGTTTGGAACGCTTGTATAGTGCATCCCGAGCTCGCCGCGTTCGTCGTCGTCGGCCACGGCTTGGATCATCGATCCGAAAATGTCGGGGTTAATTTTGGTCCAATCGAGGCCGCCCACGTGCACGAGGTACGAGCGCGCGATTTTGCTAAACTTAGGCACCTCGCTGCTGCCCGAGAACAGCCCGCCGTTCACATACGGGAAGTCGCTCGTCCATCGGGGCAGGCCGGCGGCTGTACGCTCCTCTCGCTTGGTGCTCATCGCGCGAAACAACGTGGCCATCACCTCGTGCGTGTTGGATGAGTCCTTCTCGCTCATCTGCGTGACGGTGTCGGTGAACTTGCCGCGGCCCACGAAGATGTTCGTGTCCTCGGCGAAGAAGCAAAAGATAAGCCGCGCCATGAAGTGGTTCATGTCATGCCGGCGGTCTGCTTTTGCCCAATCCGGGTTGTCTTTCAGCAGCTCCACGTAGAGCCGGTTCAGACGGCTGGTCGCCCGGATGTCGAACGCGTTCTCGCTGATCTGCCGAACGGTGCTGATGCCCGCAAGCGGGAGAAAAAACCCGAAGTGGTCGGGGAAGTCCTTGAACGCGCAAGCCACAGTCTCGCCGCTTGTGATGTCTTCGGCTTCGAACTCCACACCGTCGGTGGCGAGAACAAACTTGGCCTTGGCTTTGGCGGTGGCCGGGCTCTCCCGAAGCGCGCGCAACGTCTGAGGCACCATGCCCGCGGCGCAGGCCAGGATATGGATGTTGTTGGCCTGCAGCACGCCACCTACATCCGACTTGTTCGAGGCGCCCGCACGCAGCCGCTTGAGCGTGGTCTCCTTGTTGCCAAACGCTTCGAGGAACGCATACGGAAATTTGGCCGAATCAAACGGCAGCTCCGCAAGGTCGGTAATGGCCTGTTCGATCTCGACGGCGTTCACGGCTACTTTCGTACACTGTGGAGGCGCTGGCGGGTGAGTGCCGTTGCAAAGAATCTTGCAAGCTGTGAGCGAGCTCCACAAAGCATCAGTCGCGAGGCCGCCGAGCAACGAGCCGCTCCTCTCTAACGCAAGCGCCCAAGGCGCGAGCCCTCTCCCCGCAAGCGCCCAAGGCGCGAGCCCTCTCCCCGCAAGCGCCCAAGGCGCGAGCCCGCTCTGCAAGCGCCCAAGGCGCGAGCCCGCTCTGCAAGCGCCCAAGGCGCGAGCCCGCTCTGCAAGCGCCCAAGGCGCGAGCCCCCGCTCAGCAAGCCCAGAGCCGAAGACGCCCAACGAGGCGCCGCGTTCGCTAGGGCGTGCCCGGCCGCCGTGTGTTCATCACACATCAGGCCGGGCACAACCGACGCGACGCGGATGCCCCGTTGGGCGTCAGTTCGAGCGCAGGGATTCGAACCCCGATAAGGAGAATCAAAATCTCCTGTCCTAGCCGTTAGACGACGCTCGAATATGGACGCTGGGACCCTAGCTTTGCCTCTCCCAACTTGGCAAGGCATTTTGCTTGGGTTGCTCCTCACTCCATGCGAACATTCGGCCATGAGCGACACAAGCGGCGAGTGGGGGCCCTCCAGCATCGGAATGACAGCATCGGCCTTGGCCGAACTCGATCTCTTCCGCGAGCTCTCGGAAGCCTCCCGTGCCGACCTCGCACCTCGCCTTCGCCTGGGCAAACGGGGGCCCGGCGAATGCGTGTTTCGCGAGGGCGAACCTGCCGCAGAGATGTTTGTTCTGCTCGACGGCGAGCTGGAGGTTGTGAAGCTCAGTCGCTCGGGCCGCGAGACCCGAGTGGCCATTCTGGGCCCCGGCGACATCTTTGGCGAGATGGCGATTCTCGATCATGAGCCGCGCTCGGCCACCGTTCGTTCGCTGAGCCCCGTGCGTCTGCTGCGACTCAGCGCAAACGACACCGATGAGCTTGCCGTGCGCGACATCCACGCCTACGCGACCGTTCTCCGCACGGTCGCGCGCAACGTGTCTCGCCGCCTGCGTGTCACCGACAGCTTGCTTGCCACCATCACGGCCAACGTGCTCGACGAATATGTCGTGCGTCGCGCCGAGAAAAAGTAGAGCACAAAACAACAGAGCCTCAGCACGGGCTAAGGCTCTGTTCGCACTACGAACGCAGAATCGAATGGCTCAGTTGGCGTCAACCTTTGACGCGTCGCCCGCAGCGGCGTCGGGGCGGCCCGAGTCTCCCGCTGCCGCGTCGCTGCGTGCTGCGTCGCCGGCGTCGTTGTCCACGGTCGTCACGGCGACCGCATCTGCGTCTTTGGGCGTCTGAGGGGCGATGGCTGAATCCGCAAAACTCCCCGTGGTGGCGCCAAAGTCGGGAACCTCTCCTCGGCTATCCACGTCGAGCGGTGGCAAGGGCTTGCTGCTCGCCGCGCATGCAGCGACACCGGCAAGCACCACAAACAACAAGGCGAGGCGACTTTGGCTAATCATTGCAACGTGAATTCTGGCAGCAAGTGTGCCACGAGGCAAGCGATAGTTTGAAAAAAGGTTTTCAAATCGACATGTGCCATGTTTGGCACATGTTTGCGTCGGCGGAGAATATCCCTTGTGGTCTACGCCAATCGGTTTAGTTTGACGTCCGCGACGGCGCGTCCTTCGACGCATCGCTGCCCCCCAAAGGAGACTCCCATGAGCACGCTCGTTCAAAAGAATGCCCCCGACTTCACCGCACACGCCGTTTGGGCCAATGGCGAAACCAAAGCCCTCACGCTGTCCCAGTTCAAGGGCAAGTATGTGGTCTTGTTCTTCTACCCGTTGGACTTCACCTTCGTGTGCCCCACGGAGATCCTCGCCTTCTCGAACCACATCGAAGAGTTCGAAAAGCGCGGAGTTCAGGTTATCGGCTGCTCGGTCGATAGCGAGCACACCCACCGCGCGTGGCGCAACACCAAGCTCGAGGACGGCGGCATTGGCGCCATCAAGTACCCGCTGGTGGCCGACCTCAATAAGCAGATTGCGGCTAGCTACGGCGTGCTTCTGGACGCCGGCATCGCGCTCCGCGGCACCTTCCTCATCGACACCAAGGGTGTCGTGCGCCAGGCCACCATCAACGACTTGCCACTGGGCCGCTCCATCGAAGAGACCCTTCGCTTGGTCGACGCACTGCAGTTCGTCGAAGAGCACGGCGAAGTTTGCCCAGCCGGCTGGAACAAGACCAAGCCTGCAATGAAGGCCACGCCAGACGGCGTTGCGAGCTTCTTGAAGGACAACGGCGCCAAGCTGTAAAACGTGCTGCGTGCGCGACGCCCCAGGTGCAGTTCATGCAGCTGGGGCGTCGTTGCATTTGAAGATTGATGCGTGGGTGCAACAATGTCTTGAGAAACTCTGCGCTGGTGCTTCGGCGCCTGCGCACTACAGTGCGGCGCATGAACATCACCTCCAAGCTACTTCTCGCCGCCACCTTCCTTAGCTCGAGTGCATATGCAAGTGAGTGGGAACTGGACGCGAGCCACACCACCACCTCGTTCGCCGTACGCCACATGATGGTTTCCACCACCAAGGGCGCGTTCGACAAGGTGACCGGCACCGCCAACATCGACGACAAGGACTTTGCCAAGTCCCAGTTCAGCGTGATCATCGACGTGAATTCCATCAACACACGCAACGCACAGCGTGATGGCCATCTGCGTTCGGCGGAGTTCTTCGACGTCGCCAAGTTTCCGAACCTGACCTTCAAGTCCACCAAGATTGTCGCCACCGGCGGCGGCAAGTTTGATGTCACCGGAGACCTCACGCTGCACGGCGTGACCAAGCCGGTCACGCTCAGTGTGGACAGCGTGACCCCCGCAACCAAAACGCCCTTCGGCACCACCGTGCGAGGTCTCCAAGCTACCGGGAAGATCAACCGCAAAGAGTTCGGGCTCACCTGGAACAAAGCCCTGGAGGCCGGTGGCGTCGCGGTGAGCGAGGATGTGAAGCTTGAAATCGATGCCGAGTTTACTCAGAAAGTAGTGGCCGTCGCCGCTCCTGCAGCCCCCGCAGCTGTAAAGAAGTAGTCCGCCGCTCTCTTTTGAGCTGCGACAGCACGCCTCGTCGTGTTCGGTCCGCGAAACGTTCCCCGGCCGTGTTCATGCCACTCGGGGAGCTGTTTCGCGGACCTCGTTTTGTGTAGGGTGCAGCCCCATCATGGCCAACGCATTCGGTACAGGCGCGAACGACGACACTCCAGACTTCGCCAAGAAGAACAACCACACGGCCAAAATCGTAGGTGCCCTTGCGCTCGTCGGAGCTGCAGGCTTCGGAGCCTTGGCGCTCAAAGGTGAGTCGGACAAACCGAGTGTGGCGCAGGGCCTAGAGACGCTCAAGCAAGCGCGTGAGCTGCCCGCCGACAAGGCCGCACCCCGTTGGCGAGAGCTCGCTGCATCGGCCGCGTCAGGCCCGCGTGTGCGCATGGAGGCGCTCCAGGAAATCGGCTGGACCAAAGACGCGGGCGGTGTGCCTGCGCTTATCGCAGCGCTGTCCGACGCCGACCACCGCGTGCGCGGGACCGCGGCCCAAGCTGTGTTCGACTTGGGCCCGGCCGCACAAAGTGCGATCCCTGCCTTGCAAAAAGCGCTCACCGAGGCCGATCAGGGCGACAAGCCGCTGCTCGCTTGGGCGCTGGCAACCTTGGGCGACAAGTCCTCGTGGGAGGCGATATTTGCAGAGTACAAGCTTGGTCACCTGACCAACATTCAGCACGCGGACGGCGCCTCGGCGTTCGACCCCGAGGTGCTTGTGGCGCTTACCTCGCTCGACAAGCTTGCCGCGCTCAAGGCGGACCCCGCGTCAGGTGTCCGCCAGCTTGTGGCCACCACGCTCTCCCGCGCGGCCAAGGCCGAATTCGCGCCGGTGCTCATTGAGCTCGTCAAAGACAAGGACATCGAAGTCGCCCGTGAGGCGGCCGTGGGGCTTGGGCGCCTCGGTCGCGAAGACGCCACAGCGGCCCTTCTTGATGCGCTTGCGCGTGCCGATCAAGAGACGCGCCCGAAGTTTTTGGAGGCGCTTCGCGACGGCGACGGCGCCCGCGGTTTGGTCCTGGCGTTGCGCGCCGTGAGCACAGCCGAGCCGCAGCGCTACAAGGTGCGCAGCCAAATCATCTTCGACATGCTCAAAGCTATCGGCGATCCGCGCGTGGGCGATGCCTTGTTGCCTTACGTCGCAAGTGAGCCCAAGCCACACTTTAAAACCGAAGCGGCCTTCCGAATGGCCGAGGTTGGCGACTTGCGTGCCTTGCCCTTGTTGGGCTGGCGTATGGCGCAAAACCCCGAGGTTTTATACACGCAAACCGACGATCCGGAGTACCGCCGCAACGACGACGAACGCGTCGTTGCCGCCCGCATGATCGCCGACTTAGCCATGGTGCACCCCGAGGCGCATGCGCAGGTTTTGGCGGCGACGGAGAAGCCTGTGTTCGAATGGGTCACCAAAAAGCCCGAGCCCATTGCCTCCGGTCTGCGTGCGCTCGTGAGCTCGGGCTCGGGGCAAGTGTTGCCCAAACTTCGCGTGTGGTCTGCACCTAAATCGGCGCTGCCGGAATCGGGCACACAAAACATTCCGTCGGACTGGAGCGTGTCCCGCACGGCGCTTCGCTACTTGGGCTGGACCAAAGATCCGCAGTCGTGGGGCTTGCTTGAGCATGCTGTCGCGCTGCGCCCGAGCAAAGACTACGATCTCAGCATGGCAGGCCTTGCCGGCGCAGGCATTACCACGCTGGCGCTCAGCATGACGGGGGCCATTGAGGGCGGAGCCGACGGCATGGCGCAATGGGCGGACCCGCGCGGCTTTGCGCCGCTTCTCAAGGTGCTTGAAAACCCTCGCCAAAACGAGGCTGCACGCAGCGGGGCGGCGCGCGCGCTTGGGTGGTGTGCAACCGATGCCGACTTGGTCACTGTTGCGCAAAAGGCCGCCGGGCTCGCCAAGGCCGCAGGCGCCGATGGCGTAACGCGCGGCCTCTACATGCGTGCATTGGTAGAGCGTCCGGTCAAACAAGTGGGCGACACCTTGGTCGCACTGCTGCGCCCCGATGTGGACTTGGAGGTGCGGCGCCAGGTGGGCCGCGTACTCGGCTTGCCCGGTCTCACGCCCGAGATGACGGCCAAGCTCAAGGTCCTACTCAAGGACAAGGGCGTACGCACCGACGCGGCCATGGCGCTTATCTTGGGCGGCACCGAGATGGATGCGCGCGAGGCTGTGATGGCCTACAACGACGGTCCGGACGGCATCGAAGAGCTCAAGCTCGCGTACGCCAGCGCCTTTTTGGGGTGGACCGAACTCAGCTACCAGCGCGGCGATTTGGGCCGCTGGGTGCGCAACGCTGAGGCCGTACGCCGCGTGCGTCTCGGTGAGGTTTTGCAGGACTGGCCGCGCGCTGTGGTGATGGATGCGCTCTCGGGCGACTTCGACAAGGGCCCTCACTCCATTAACCGCAATCAGTTGCGCGTGCGCCTTTACAACGACGCGCGTGGCACCGACCCCGCCAAGAGCGCGGATGCCATCCGCATCTTGGCCTTCATGCGCGAGAAGGGCAGCTTGCTCGCACTGCGCTCAGCTCCGGGCGCTTGGCAGGGCGCAGCGGCCGATGCGTATATGGCTGTACTCAACCCGAGCATCGCTCAAAGCGCGGCGCCCGCAAAAGCGGATGACAGCGCCAAAGCTGGCCATTAACGCGGCGGCCAGAGGAGGAGTCTGTACAAATGATGCATTACATCTGGGTGGCTATCGTGGGCCTGCTCGTTGGCTCGGTGGCCAAGTTCTTTATGCCGGGCCGGGACGGCGGTGGGTTCATCGTGACCTCGCTGCTGGGCATCGCGGGCTCCTTTGTTGCCAACTACCTTGGGCAGGCCTTGGGCTGGTACAAGGCGGGCTCGTCAGCGGGGTTTATTGCCTCGGTTGTGGGCGCCATGATCCTGCTTGTCGCCCTTCGTGTCATCAAGGGCCTTTAACGCTTTACAAGGCGCGCTATCTGACTATAGTTCGCCGCTCTCGCCGGCCAGTCGGACGGTGAGCCCCCGCCATACTCCGGCCGACTCGTACGGCTCGGTGTTGGTCTCTCAGACTAAAGAGGGTTTCTATGTACGCTGTGATGAAAACAGGCGGAAAACAGTACCGCGTCTCCAAAGGGGATGTGGTCCGCGTCGAAAAGCTGGCAGCCAACGTTGGCGATTCACTCACGCTTGACTGCGTGCTCATGATTGGTGGCGAGTCGATCAAGGTCGGTAAGCCCCTCGTCCCAGGCGCCAAGATCGACTGCAAAGTCGTCGCTCAGGACCGTGCGAAGAAGATCATCGTCTTCAAGTTTCGTCGCCGAAAGAACTACCGTCGCAAGGCGGGTCATCGTCAGCCATTCACGGCATTGGAGATCACCGGCATCACCGGTTGAGGAGTAAGCCATGGCACATAAAAAAGGCGCAGGCAGCACACGCAACGGCCGCGATTCAAACGCGCAACGCCGAGGTGTAAAAAAGTATGGCGGCGAAGCCGTACTTGCTGGAAACATCATCATCCGTCAGGTCGGCGGCACGGTGAAGCCCGGCAAGAACGTCGGGATGGGTCGTGACTTCACGCTGTTCTCCCTCATCGAGGGCGTTGTGAAGTACGAGTGGTATTCCAAGAGCCAGAAGAAGGTCTCTGTGTACCCCGCCGTGGCGCTCGCCGCGGAGTGAGTGTTGGCCTGAAAAGGCATGGATGCCCCTCCCGTCGTCGCGGTGAGGGGCGTTTTCATGTCCGCGTTAGTTGCTTTAAAGTGCGAGGCTCGTATGCGTAGCCTGGCCGATTTGCGCGTGGACGAGGAGGCAAGCGTCGCGGAGCTCCCGTCCGGCTGCGTGCTTGCCGATCTGGGGTTGCTGCAAGGCGCTAGGGTGCGCTTGTTGCGTCGCGTGGGGCGGAGCGCGCTGCATGTGCGCGTCGACGACGGTTTGGAGTGTGGCGTGTCGCTCGCCTTGGCGCGCGAGGTGTTTCTAGGCCCTGGCCCATGAGGCGTTTGGTGCTGGTAGGGCGACCCAATGCGGGCAAGTCATCGGTGTACAATGCACTGACTGGTGGAGCTGCGCGCGTGGGCAACTTTCCAGGCGTGACCGTGTCGGCACTCCACGGCGAAGTGATAGCCCCGGACGGCGCGGCGCTGAGCGTGGTGGACTTGCCTGGAATCTACACGCTTCGTGAGGGGGCTGAATCCGGCACCGACGAAGCCATTGCGCGCGACTTTTTGGGCACGCAGCTTCGGGCCCAAAGCGACGTGCTGGCCTTCGTTTTGGACGCCACCCAACTGGAGCACGGTTTGAGATTGCTGAGTGAATTGACTGGCCCCGAGGCGCGCGTGTTGGTGCTCCTCACCCAGGCGGATTTGCTTGAGGCCGACGGCCGGCGTGTGGATACGGCGGCGCTTTCGGAAGCACTTGGTGTGCCGGTGCAGTTGGTGAACAGTCATGCGCTGGCGGGCCTCGTGGCCGTGTGGCCTTCGCTCACGGCGGCGTGTGTTCTTGCACCGTTGGCCTCGTGGGATGCTCGGGTGCTTGCAGCGCGCGTCAGCGCGCGGAGCAAGCAACCCGAGCATGCGCGTTCGGGGACGGCGCGCTTGGATGCGTGGTTGTTGCACCCTGTGGCGGGGCCGGTGGCGTTTGCGTGTGTGATGGGGGCATTGTTTGCGGGGGTGTTTGCGGTGGCCGATCCGGTCACGGCCGGCATCGACGCCGTGGTCGGCGGCGTGCGCGCGCTGCTGGTGGCTCGTTTGGGGCCTGGGTGGTTCACGGATTTGCTCAGCGAGGGCGTGTTTGGTGGGGCGGGCACGCTCTTGGGCTTTGTGCCGCAGATTGCCCTGCTCTCTGCCGGGATGGCCTTACTCGATGCCAGCGGGTATCTGGCCCGGGCTTCGCTCCTGGCGCACGCCATGCTCGGGCGCTTTGGCTTGAGCGGCCGCGCCTTTGCGCCTCTGCTCATGGGGCACGCGTGCGCCATTCCGGCCATTGCAGCAACTCGCACCATCCGCGACCCAAAAGAGCGCATGCGCACGCTCATGGTGCTTCCGCTCACAACGTGTTCCGCACGCATCCCGACCTACGCCCTGGTGATCCAAGCCTTCTTCGGTGGCCGCAGTGTGTTCTTCCGGGGCGGCGTGTTCCTTGCACTCTACACGCTTGGAGTCACCCTGTCTTTGTTGGCCTCATGGGTGTTGGCGGCGCGCGGCAAACAGCGCGGCGCAATGCCCATCGCCATCGAGTTTCCGCGCTATCGCGCGCCTCGCTTGGCCATCGTGGCACGCACCTCATGGCGCGCGTCCTTGAGCTTTGTACGCGGCGTCGGCGGCATGGTGCTCGTGGCGTCGTGCCTATTGTGGGGGCTGTTGCATGTGCGTGCGCCCTTGTGGGCCGGGGGCGCATTGCCTGGTACTCACGGCAGCGTGGCAGCGTCCCTGGGGCGCGCCTTTGAGCCGCTCACCCACTTGTGCGGCTTCGATTGGCGCATCAACGTGGGGCTCATTGGCTCCTTTGGCGCGCGCGAGCTGATGGTCAGTACGCTTGGCGTGGTGTTTGGCGCCTCGGACACCGACGCCAGCGATTTGCCTGCGCGCATCGCCTCCGCGACTGACGCACATGGGGCCACAAGCTACTCGGCCGCCACGGGACTGGCATTGCTCGTGTTCTTTGTCATCGCATGCCAATGCTCCAGCACGGTGGCTGCGCTAAAACGCGAGACCACCAGCTGGCGCGTGCCGCTGTTGGTTCTCGCATGGACGTACACGCTCGCTTTTGGCTTGGCCGTCGTCACGTTTCAGACTGCGCGCCTATTTGTGTAGTCTGCATCTAGAGCGATCTAGTGGTGCATCTGCTCGCGCCACGTGTTCACGCCCTTGGTCAGGATGGGCAGCGAGATCTTGGCGAGCAGTGTGTCGATGGGGCCCTTGTCCTGCATCCCGCGTAGGCGTGCGCGCCAGTTCATGCGGTACATGGCGTCGTCCGAGGCGTTGCACTCCTCGCTTTTCCAGGTCGCCTTTCCGGGCTCGCTTGCGGAGCACCCAAAGTAGAACTCGGCGCGCGCCACAAAGGTCGCCTCGATGTTGCTCTCTGCGCGTGCCGCCATGCTGGGTAGGAAGCGTGCAATATGCATGCGCGTCAGGGTGTCCTGATGGAAGCCCGTGGTCGACTCGACCGAGGCGATGCCATAGGTCGCAAAGGCGGCGTGCCCATTGCTCAGCGCGCGATCGATGTACGCCGGGCCCCGAGGCACGCCATCGCGCTCTTCTCGCCAAATCTTAAGCTCAGTCGCGCCCGCAGGGCCCGTGGTGTAGCGGAGCGCTTTGTCGTCGCAGTAGCGGCTGGCTGCGCCATCGCCAATCCAATTGCCGACCTTCTTGAGGCCCTCGCCCACTTTGCCTTTTGCAATGCCCGACAGCCCCGGGGTTGATGCCAAGCCCTCCTGCATCTTGACGCCCATCTCGGTCGCGGCTTTGTCGCAGAGGCGCCGGGCGTGGTCGAAGCCAAGCGGCAAGCCCATGGGTGCCTTGGCTTTCTCCTGCCACGTGCTGGCGGGCAGCATGGAGGAGCTGAGCGCGGTGGCCCAGAGCTTGTGCTTTGGGTCCTTCTTCTCGATGTCGCGGGCGATGCTCATCGCTTGCGCGACGCCCGCCAGCGGGGCCACTTTTGCGAGCGTGCGGCTCATGTCGTTCATGCCTTGAAGCGCGCTTCCGAGCACAAATTTTTCGTACAACGGGAGAACTCCAGTGCGTGACAATGCGAGTTTTTTGTTGCCTGTGAGGAACCAGAACGCCGCGGCTACCGGCTTGGCGGTATCGCAGAAGTGGGCCGCCGTACCGCCGCTGAGCAGGCCTGCGGCTACGTCTTTGACGACGCATGATTTCAGGGGATTGCGATCGTGGCCGTAGGGCTGCAGCGCGGAGTTTACCAGGCCTCCCACAATGGGCACTTCTCCTGCGACGCCGAGCGGGTCCGCGTCCTCGGCAGGAAACCCCACGCTCAGATTGCTCCACGACTGCAGCATGCCCACCACCCCAAAGCGGGTCAGCGAGAGATCCTCCCGCTTGGGCTTCAGTTCAAACGGGCGACTCCCTACGCCTAGCACCAAGTTCATCACATCCACCAATACGCGCGATACCAAGTAAATCACTGTCATTGCGAGCATGGCCGCGTTCAGGGCGGCGATGAGATTCAATGCTTGGGCGTGACTTACGGCCGATGCGAGCGCTGCTGCATCGGCGGTCTCCTGACCTCGATGGCGTACCCACATGGTGTCGCCAAACGCCAAGATGCTCCAGGCCGCGACGATCATGAGCAGAGCCACGGGCAGGGCGATGTAGAGCGTGACGCCACGCTCGTCGTCGTTTGAAGGGGCGTGTGGGGCTTGATTGAGATGCATCCGACGGCATCGGCTCTTGGGCCCGCGAAGTTTCGTGGTAGCGTCGGGAATTGTGCGATTGTTCGAGAATGCTCTGGCCGCGGCTGCGCTGACAGCCTGGCTGTTCGTGAGCAGCGCGGCAGAGGCCACCGAGGAACCCCCAGCGCGTCAGCGTTGGCGGGGGTTTAGACGCACGACCACGGTGGAGCTCGAGCTCGGTGCGCTTTTGCTCCCTAATGCACCTATTTCTGATGCACATCGCGGCGGGAGCTTTCCGCTCACGACGCTCGGTCGGGGGGACGCTACGGCCATGGTGGGCCTGCACTTTCTCTACCGCGGGGGCATTCGCTGGGCCGTTGGTGCCGCCGGACGCTTCTCGCCGTTGCCTACCGTGGATGAAGACTATGGCGCAGGCTCCGGTATTGTCCGCACCCATGAGCGCGCCTATGTGTCGGCCACGCTCGAAGGACGCGGCTACTTGCTGAGCGAGGGGCCGTTGCAAGTCTACCTCGGTGCCGAGGGGGGAGCCGTGGTCATTGCCGACAGGTTTCGCTCGCCGGAGGGGGAAAAGGTTCCTGCGGTGTATGGGCAGCATGCGGTGAGCATCCGAACGGAGGGCGCCACGCTGTCGGCTGTAGGCGGGCTCACATACGCGCTTAGCGAGCGATGGGTGTTGGGTGCGACCGGGCGCACCGGAGTGTGGTTTCTCCCGACGGCGCCCAACTGTGGGCCTCTGGGAGACTGCGCCACCTTGCGCACCGACGTTGGTACCATTGAGCTAGGGCTCACCGTCGGGTTTCGCTCGCAACTGGGTTACTGAGGGGCAACGAACGTTTTAGCGCGCCATGATGGCACGCAGCGCCATGAGGCTTGCGACAAGCATGGCGACGCCTACGGTTCCGATGACGATGTCCTCGACCTTCAGGCCGCGAGAGCGCTTGCTCGTTCCGGCTGCCGCAAGCAGCGTGGGCGGGACGTCGTC
>JAYWGI010000442.1:0-1607 GCA_043779025.1 Myxococcales bacterium | reverse complement strand
TGGCCGACGGCTTCGACTATGACGCTGCGCACGATTCCCTTGTACGCAGACTGGAAGCCTGGTTCGGCGACGCCGACGTATGGGTCACGCCAACCGTGGGAATGGGCGCCCCGGACGCACAATGGGTAGATTGCAGCAGCCCGGGCGAAGACCAATTCCGAAAGGTCGCCCCGCTCGGCGTCTACACGGCCGTCGTGAACATTCTTGGCTATCCCGCCGTTACCATCCCCATGGGGTTCACGCCCCAGGGGCTTCCCATCGGCGTTCAAATCATCGCGCGCCATGGCCAAGATGCGATGCTCTACGCGCTGGCTCGGTGGGCGGAAAAAAAGTTCGCTTGGAGTGAAGCCTGGCCTCCAGGTTACGGCCCTCGCTAGGGGCTACACATCCCTTATTGCAACATCGCTACCCGCCTACACAACCTTTCAGATCAAATTGCGTTTTTAGGCGCTGCGCGGCTTTTGCAAATGCTTTGCGCGCTGGCCACAAAGCACGGCTTGACCTTGAGCGCTTCGGGACGAGACCGGCGGGTGCCGTTGCGCGCGGGGCCACCGCCCGGATGGCGTTGATTTGGCTTTCGGCTTTTAGGTTTGTACTTGGGGATTTTCCGCGCGGCCTGGCTCCGGACGCAGCGCCCTTCGGGCGTGTTTCGTTTGTTGCACCCGCCCATACTGGGCGCCCAGGCGCGCACCCACGCCGAGCTGCGCTCGGACGGGGTTCCAGACACCGCGCAACGGTCCGCCCTTCGCTGATCTGTGCCGATCTGAATCAGTGTGGCCGGGGGGTGGGGTGGAGATGGAGAGATCTGTTCGGATCAGTGCATTGCTCGCGGCTTCGCAGGCTCGTAAGCGTGGAACCACACGTCGCGATGCGCCAGCGAAGCGCGCGCATTCTGGGAGCCAAGATCTGCTCGCGGCTTTGCCGGCTCACGAGCGTGGAGCCGTGCGTTGCTATGCGCTAGCGGAGCGCACGCATTCTGGGAGCCAAGATATGCTCACGGCTTCGCTGGCTCACGAGCGTGGAGCCGTGCGTTGCAATGCGCCAGCGAAGCGCGCGCATTCTGGGAGCCAAGATATGCTCACGGCTTCGCTGACTCACGAGCGTGGAGCCGTGCGTTGCTATGCGCTAGCGGAGCGCGCGCATTCTGGGAGCCAAGATATGCTCACGGCTTCGCTGGCTCACGAGCGTGGAGCCGTGCGTTGCTATGCGCCAGCGGAGCGCGCGCATTCTGAGAGCCAAGATATGCTCACGGCTTCGCTGGCTCACGAGCGTGGAGCCGTGCGTTGCTATGCGCTAGCGGAGCGCGCGCATTCTGGGAGAGTGCAGAGTGCAGAGTGCACAGATTCGCACAGCCTCCGTGTCGAGCAAACACGCACAAGCATCCGACGGATGAACACACGGGCCGCTCACGCGAGTGAGCGGCCCGTGTGTTCTCTTTCTCCCCCGACTTTGCGAGCGATGACACGCGCGGGTGAGTAGGCGTCCGGGGAGTGACGGGGGCCCTCGTCCGGCGGGCGCGTGTGTCTGAGGCCGACTCAAAACGCACGGGTCACCGGCGAAGTTCCGAGGAAGGCCGGCTTGCCTCCGGCCTTCCTATCGGAATTCGC
>JAYWGI010000441.1:0-4440 GCA_043779025.1 Myxococcales bacterium | reverse complement strand
CCACGCCTATCGCGATGAGCTCAGCCGCGCAGGCTTTAGGCTCAGCATGAGCGGCGTGGGAAATTGCTGGGACAACGCCCCCAGCGAATCCTTCTTCGCCACATTTAAACGCGAGCTCGGGCACACATTCAACAGCCTCGCACACGCCTACGAAGAAGCTGCAAGATACATTCACTGGTACAACGCAAAGCGTCGGCACTCACACAATGGCGGCCTCAGCCCGCTCTACGCTGAGCTTGCTTTTGAGGCCAACCTGGCCGCATAGACTCTCTCTACCCGACGGACCGGTAAATCGGGGGAAGCCCATTTTGATGTCCGCCCCAGCCAGCATCATTCGCGCAGTCACAGTGGTGCTTGCTGAACAGCGAGTTTCCTTCTCTGTTGTCGGTTCTTGGAACCAACGAAAGGCGAACGGTCGGGAGAAGGTTTTGCTGGTCGGCAAAAACGCTC
The DNA here is from genome assembly GCA_043779025.1 of Myxococcales bacterium. Taxonomy (GTDB): domain Bacteria; phylum Myxococcota_A; class Polyangia; order Polyangiales; family Polyangiaceae; genus JAAFHJ01. The sequence continues at coordinate 3,990 of JAYWGI010000441.1, read as the reverse complement.
TTGTCGGGGAGGCCTTCCGATTTGAAGAAGCCGTTGACACGCAATGACCCGTGCGCTGACCTCCCACCCTTTCCCGCACGCGTTCGGGCGTGTGCTACCCAGTGAGCCATGTCGGTCCCTTGGACAACGCTTGGAGAGTCGCGTACGCCTGATGGCACCGTGATGACCTTGGCGCGTCGGGGGCGGGACTATATGATCTCGGCCGGGGCCAAGCCGCTGATGGGCAGCGGCATGAAGGGGTCCGAGATTGCGCTGGCCGACCTGGGGTGCGTTCGGTCGCGTGGGCTCGAGAGGCCGCGCGTGTTGGTGGGCGGTCTCGGCATGGGGTTCACCTTGCGTGCGGCGCTGGATGTCACGCCCGCAGAGGGCACCGTGGTCGTGGCCGAGTTGATGCCCTGCGTGGTGGAGTGGAACCAAGGGGAAATTGGCGCGCTCGCGGGGCGGCCACTTGTCGACAAACGCACCGTGGTGGCGATGGGGGATGTTGCTGTGACCATGCGCGCGCAGCCTGGCGGCTTCGACGCGATCTTGCTCGATGTGGACAACGGCCCCACGGCCTTCACCACCGAGGGCAATAACGACCTCTACGGCAACGCGGGCATCTTGAACGCCAAGGCCGCACTTCGGCCCGGCGGCGTGCTTGCTGTTTGGTCGGCCTGGGACGACAGAAAGTTTGAGCATCGTATGCGCCATCATGGGTTCAACCTCGAGGTGCACCATGTGCGGTCCCGCGGCGCGGCAGGAGGCCGCATGCATTCCATTTTTGTTGGCGCGCTGTGACACTCGGCCCTTCACGGGCCGAAGAACTTCTCGAACACACTCACGTCTTAGACTGCCTCTCCTGCGGCACATGCTGCTTCTCCGATTTGCCCAACTACATCCGCGTCACCGGCGACGATCACGCGCGCATGGGAGACCTCGCCGAGAACCACGTGGTTTTTGACGGCACGCGCGCGTTTATGGTGATGCACGATGGGCATTGCGGTGCCCTAATTTTAGATGTAGAGCGCAGGCAGTTCGTGTGCTCGATCTACGCGCTGCGTCCGGATACGTGTCGCGACTTGGCGCTCGCGTCGAGCGCCTGCGCCGGTGAGCGAGAGAGCAAGGGGGAGCGGCCCGCGCGCGCGCTCGTCGCGCTTCGCAACGCACGGTAGTTCTCTCGTGAGAGCGTACTATACAGCGCGTCCCGGGTGTCCGTTTGCGTCCTGACTTGGTGCTCGGCGCTGATAGCAGACAAGGAGTGTCAGCGGCCGGCGAGAGCTACAGTGTGGTGTGGTTCAAGCGCGATTTGCGCGTGACGGACCACGCGCCTTTGCTTGCAGCTGCCGCGCGCGGCCCGGTGCTTTGCCTTTACGTTGTGGAGCCGAGCGTGTGGTCGGAGCCTGATGCTGCCGCGCAGCATTATGCGTTCGTTGTAGAGTCCTTGCGCGTTTTGCACTCCGAGTTGAAGCGCATTGGGAGCCGTTTGGAGGTGGTTCAAGGCGAAGCGCCGGCAGTGCTCCAGCGCTTGCATGCGGCCGCGCCGTTTTCACACCTCGAGTCGCACGAAGAGACTGGAAACGCATGCACCTACGCGCGCGACAAGCAGGTCGCCCTAGTGTGTCGGGCTTTGGGCGTGACGTGGACCGAGCACACTCAGTTCGGGGTGGTGCGCGGGCTGAAGGATCGAAACCGATGGAACGCCGCGTGGCAAAAAAACGCGTGCGCACTGCAGCTTCCAGGGCCGCAGGCTTTGGTATCCATTACTCCGCCTTGGCCTCGCACACTGGCGCCGCATGCCGCTTCGCTCGGGCTTCTTCAACCAGATCCGCCCCATCGCCAGCGCGGAGGCCGCGCGGAGGCGGTGGCAACATTGCAAGATTTTTTGCAGGTGCGGAGCGCACAGTACAGCGGAGGTATCTCGTCGCCGCTGTCGGCTGCAACGGCCTGCTCTCGGCTCTCGCCCTATTTGGCCTTGGGGTGTGTGAGTTTGCGCGAGGTGGTGCAGCGTACATGGGCCGTGAGGGACGCTCTGCCAAGCTCCGCCGCCTGGCAGAAGCGCGGCCTTACCTCGTTTCTGAGTCGGCTTCATTGGCATTGCCACTTCATTCAGAAGCTGGAGAGCGAGCCGGAGATCGAGCACCTCAATATGCATCGTGGTTACGATGGCCTTCGTGAGGCGGATTGGGACGATGCGCACTTTGACGCCTTGGTGCACGGCCGTACCGGGTGGCCCTTGGTTGACGCGTGTGTGGCCATGCTGCGCGAAACAGGGTGGGTCAACTTTCGGATGCGCGCCATGATTGTCTCGGTCTCTGCCTACCCGCTGTGGCTGCATTGGCGTCCCGTAGGGTTGTGGCTTGCGCAGCAGTTTTTAGACTACGAGCCCGGCATTCACTGGAGCCAAATGCAGATGCAGTCCGGCACGACGGGGATCAACACGACCCGCGTGTACAACCCCATCAAGCAGGCGCGCGACCACGACCCGCACGGTGTGTTTGTGCGTCGCTGGTTGCCGTACATGGCCACTGTCCCCGAGGCATGGTTGTTTGAGCCATGGCGGATGCCAGCGGAGGTGCAGGAGCGCATTGGTGTGCAAGTGGGCGTCGACATTCCCGTGCCGGTCGTCGACTTGGCGGAGGCCACACGCGCTGCCAAACTTCGAATGTATGCGCGGCGCAGTGACCCGGAGGTGCGCGCTGCCAAGGCCGAAATCGTAGAGAAACACGGCTCGCGCCAGAATCTGGCACGGCGCAAAAAGACCAGCAAACCTGTAGACAAACGCCAACTCGGATTTGGATTTTGAGATGAGCATGGCAGCGCGATTCGGCAGCGGTTCAGACAAGCGAAACTTGCCAAGTAAAATATGCGTGCATTGTGCACGTCCATTTGCTTGGCGGAAGAAGTGGGAGCGCGACTGGCCAAACGTAAAGTTTTGCTCCGAGCGTTGCCGACGCAGCCACAAAGGAGACCGCTCGTGACTACCCAAATCTACTGGTTCCGAAACGACCTACGGCTCACCGACAACCTCGCTTGGCGCGGCGCCTGCAGCAACTCCGACGGCGTGATTCCCGTTTACGTGCATGATCCACGTACCAACGAGAATACGGCGTGGGGCTTCGAGCGCGTTGGGGCGCATCGTCGAGCTGCTTTGCGGCGAGCGCTCGACGGGCTTGGGCAATCGCTGGACAAGCGCGGTATGCCGCTTGTGGAGCTCGAAGGAAACCCCGGCGTTGTTCTGTACGATCTTGTGCGCTCCAGTGGCGCGGAGCGTGTCCTCTGCGAAGACATCGCGGCGCCCGAGGAACGCTCCGACGTGGAAGTGCTTCGCGTGGCGGGCATCGAGGTTCATCAAGTGTGGCAGTCCAGCCTTCTTGACCCCGATACGTTGCCATTTTCAGTCGCAAATCTTCCGGGCTCCTTTACCACCTTCCGAAAACGTGTGGAGGCTGCGGCATGCAAGCCCCGTATCCCTGGACTTGAGAGTTTAGGAGAGCAAGGTCCCGTGGAGGTGGACGCGATGGCCTGCGTTTCAAGGTATTTCGCTGGGGGGCATGCGCAAACGTACAAGCTCACGCGCGATTGCTTGCGAGGCGAATGCGTGTCGAGCCGCTGGTCTCATTGGCTTGCACTCGGAATCCTCTCACCTCACTATGTGTATGACGCACTTAAATCGAATGAGTCGGAGCGAGGCGCCAACGACAGCACGTACTGGCTTTGGTTCGAGTTGTTGTGGCGCGATTACTTTCGTTTCTTGCACCTACGTTACGGAGCAAAACTGTACACCGCGCGTGGCCTGTCCAACGACCCACCGGCCGCGCACAACGCGCGTGGATTTCGGCGCTGGTGCGAGGGCGAGACGGGGGTGCCGCTCGTGGATGCAGGGATGCGCGAGCTCGCCGCCACTGGGTTTCTGTCAAACCGCATGCGTCAAATCGTCGCGAGCTACCTGATCTACGACTTGGGTGGGGACTACCGCGCGGGCGCCGCGTGGTTTGAGCATCAGCTCAT
>JAYWGI010000440.1:0-4445 GCA_043779025.1 Myxococcales bacterium | reverse complement strand
ACGGCGAAAAGGCCGTCCGATGAGTGCGCCGCGCACCAGCTTTGTTCTTCGTCCTCGAAGCGACGTGGAGCTGCGCGAGCTCTCCGTGCGCCTCCTGCAAGAGCACGGCTCGGAGGTGCTCGCGCTCACCGCGCTGTTCGGCGCGCCTCTTTTGGCACCGCTCCTGCTGCTTCCCAAGGAGTCTGCGTGGCTCGTCGGGTTTGCCTGTTGGCTTGTGTTGCCCTTGCTTGAGATGCCGGCGTTGCTCGTGCTTTCGCGCCGCGTATTCGGGGTGGAGCAAACAGGCAAAGAGACGCTCTTGATGGTGGCCCAGGGCCTGCGGCCTGCACTTTGGCTGCGTCTCTGGAGCGCGCCACTTATTGCGCTTTACAACTTCTTGCCGTTCATTGGCGGCTTGCTTTTTGGCTCGCGCTTTCCGTTCTTGCCTGAGGTCACACTGCTCGAGCATGCGCGCGCAAAAGATGCACGCACGCGATCTCGGGCGCTGTCGGGCTTCGTCAACATCCCTCCTGCGGCTACGGCTTTGTTTACCTACGCGGTGGTCGCGGCCGTGTCCGACTTGGGCTTGCGCGCAGGGCTTGGCTACGTGATGTCGGTGCATCTGGGGCCCGCCTTTTTAGACGGCGGAAGCGCGCAACTCTTCCTGCTTGGGCTGCTCTTCGCGGCCCCGATGGTCAGCGCGCATCGCTACCTAAGCTACGTGCAAGCGCGCATGACGGCCGAAGGATGGGACTTGCGTTTGGACTTCGAGACCCTGGCGGCGGCCATCGAAGAAAAGCGCGCGCCATGATGTTGCGCGCGCGATCGGCCGTGTTTTTGCTGGCACTTCTCGCCGCGGCGCCAGCAACCGCGCGCAGCGACGACGCCATCTCAAAGCATGAAGATTACACCTTTTGCCAAAAGCCGAACTTGCCGCTCTCTCCCGACGTGCGTGCCTTGTGCCCACTCGCCGCCGAGGTGCCCGAGTGCGCGGCGCTGATTGACGCCTGCGAGGCGGCACGCAAAGAGGACGAAGAGAAGGCCGAGAAAACGCGACACGTCTCGACCCCCGCGTGGATGCAAGCGCTTGGCAAATGGTTTGCGGAGCTGTCACTGAACGACGCAGTTTTGAACGGGCTTCGCGCTCTGGGCATCGTCGCGCTCTTGTGGGTGCTCTGGTGGGCGGTAAGGCGCTTTGTGCTCCTGGCTCCATGGCGCAGCGAGGATGCAGAGGCGGCGGACGCCAACCAGGTAGCGCGCGATGTCGTCAAGCAGAGCACGCCGGCGGACGCGCTTTGGCTCGCCGCGGAATTGGCATTGCAGGAGGGCCGAAGCGAGGAGGCCACGCGGCTCTACCTGCACGCGGCCATCGAGCACGGTCACGAGGCGGGCAAGATCCGCAAAACCGAGGCCAACACCTACGGCGAATGCGCGAGGCAAATTCCTCGCGCCGAGCGCGCACCCCTCAGCGACTTGGTGCGTGAGGTAGAGCGTCATGACTTTGGCGGCGAGGAGTTGGGGCACGAAAACGCGGCACGCGCACGCGGGCTCGCGCTCAGCTTCCTGCGCAGCATGGGCTTGAAGCTCGGGACCATGGCCCTACTGTTGCTCAGCGGCTGTGACCAGGCCAACGACCTTAAAAAGTACATGGGCGGCGACAAGCGCGCGGCCGAGATCCAATCGGTCTGGAGCACCCTTCAGAACAAAGGCCTTGAGGCCCGCACGCTGCCTATTCCGCTTTACGACCTCAAGCTCCGCGAGCAAGTGCATTGCAACAGCGCCATCTGGCTAGACACGCACCAGACCGAACTCGACGACAACGCCCGCCGCAACCTGGGCGAGTGGGTCAAGTGCGGTGGGCTCTTGCTCTTAGTCGACAGCGACATCCGCTCTCACGGATTTCTGGCCCAAGAGCACAAGTTGCAGACGCTGCGCTTGCACGCAGATTTGCTGGCAGACAGCGCGCGCAGTACCGAGGCCGACGAGCAACTGAGCGCGCGAGCTGTCGGCTGCACGCAAGCCCGCGCCATGTTTGGCGACAAGGAGAAGAACGCCATCGATGGCATCTTTGCAAACGATACGGCGCTCCTAAGCTGCGGCACCGAGGCCGACGCGCCCTCGGCCCACGGCGAGGGGCTCGTGCGGCGCATTCCGGGCGTGAGCGCCTTCAGCAACCTCGGGCTGCGTCGCCCGCAGAATGAAGCCCTCGCGATTCGCTACTTCGACGCGCTGCTTGCCCTCCCCGTAGAGCAGCCGGTGCCCACATCGCCAACGGACGATCCGGCGCGCGCCGTGGACGACGAGGAGCCCACAGAACCGGACTCGGAAGGCAACGACCGCGTGCCCTCTCCCGACGCGCCGCCTTCGAAGCACCTTGTGCCGTCGCCAGAGAAAACCCACGCGCCTACCATTGCACCGAGGTCCCACCGCACGCTCTACATCGCGGGCGCGGACAGCGGCACGCGCCCCGCCACAAGCCCTGTGCATGCGCTGTACCTGGCAGGCTTGGGTCCGTTCTTTTGGCACGGCGTGGCCGGCACCCTTCTCCTCCTGTGGGCGGGCGCCGCGCGCCTCGGTCGTGCGCGCCGCGTGCTCACGAACAACCGCGAGCGCTATGCCACCCACGTAGAAACCTTGGGCATGCACTACGCCTACAACATGTCCAACAAGCACAAGCGCGAACTGCTGGCGCAATGGCTGCGCACTCGAAACAAGACAAGGAACACACAGTGACCCCGAACGATTTCGCCGCCCGCTTCACCGATTTGCACCAAACCCTCGCGCGCGTCCTTGTGGGCCAAGACGAGCTCATCGAGAGCGTGCTTGTGGCCGTCTTTGCACGTGGCCACGTGTTGCTCGAAGGCAACCCTGGCCTCGGGAAAACGCTGCTTGCGCGAGCTCTGGCCAAAGCCATCGGGGGCGACTTTAAACGCGTGCAGTTTACACCAGACCTTATGCCCTCCGACATCACCGGGTCGTCTGTGTACAACCGCAACACGGGCGAGTTCGTGTTCTCTCCGGGGCCCGTGTTTACGCCCGTTCTGCTGGCCGACGAGATCAACCGCGCGCCCGCCAAAACGCAATCGGCGCTTCTCGAGGCCATGGGCGAAGGTCAGGTCTCGGTCGAGGGCGTTGCGCGCCGCCTGCCCGAGCCCTTTCTCGTGCTCGCCACGCAGAACCCCATCGAGTCGCAGGGCACGTACCCGCTGCCTGAAGCGCAATTGGATCGCTTTCTGGTCAAGGCGCTCGTGAAGCTCCCCGACGTGGACACCGAGGCGCGCATCGTTCAGTTGCATGCTGCAGGCTTCGATCCGTCCAACCTCGATGAGGTTACCGTGCGCATGGATCTTGCGACAGTGGCCGCCATGACGGCCGCTGCGGCAGCCGTGCACATCGACCCGGTGGTTGTGCGCTACCTCTGCGAAATTGTCGCAGCCACGCGCAAAGACTCGGGCCTCAGCATCGGCGCCTCGCCGCGCGCAAGCATCGCGCTGCTCAAAACATCCCGCGTGCTCGCGCTCTCCGAGGGCCGCGCCTACGTCACGCCCGACGACGTCAAACGCCAAGCGCTCGCGGTGCTACGTCACCGCGTCGCGCTGCACCCCGACTCCGAGCTACAAGGCGCCACCGAGGACGGCGTGCTTGAGCAGATCCTCCGCACGCTCCCCGCACCTCGTTTGCAGTGAGGCCTCTCTCCACGCCATGAGCCCCACCCCTCGCGCCGCCGTTCTTGTGTACATTGCATGCGTCGTTTCGGCGTTTGCAGCGGCATGGCCCGCGGCAGCATTGCTGGCGTACGGCATCGATGCGCTCGCAGTGTTTTTGCTCATGATGGACGCGGCGAGGCTCTGGCGAGGCGGGCTGGTGATCACGCGCGAGATCCCCGAAGTGCTCAGCTTAGGCCGCGAGCAAGACGTGTGGCTACGCGTGCAAAGCGCACGCAAATTGCGCGTGGTCGTGGACGACGACTACGTTGAGACCACCGAGCGCACGGGATTGCCCTTCGCGCTCGCGCTGGTGCCCGGCGAGCGCGCCAGCGTGCGCTACACGCTTCGCCCCACTGTACGAGGCGTGCTGAGCTTCGCACATGCACACGCGCGCGTGCTCGGGCCGTGGGGCTTGGTCTCGCGCGTGCTCAAGGTGCCCACCGCGAGCACAGTGCGCGTATACCCCGACGTGCACGGCGCGCGCGCGCTCGCCCTCACTGAGCGACGACGCGGCCGTGACGCCGCGCTCGGTAGCTTGCGCGCACGCCGCGGCGACGATGAGCTCTCCCTGCTTCGCCCCTACGTCGATGGCGACCCCATGAAGCGCATCGACTGGCGCGCCAGCGCGCGCCGCGAGGAACCCATTACGCGCGAGCTCGATGCCCAAACCGAGGACACCATTGTGTTCGCGGTCGACGTAGGCCGCAGCATGCGCGGCATGTCAGGCGGCCTGCACACGTTGGACCACACGCTCAACGC
>JAYWGI010000439.1:0-15035 GCA_043779025.1 Myxococcales bacterium | reverse complement strand
TGTCTGGGTGGCCTTCGGTGACAGATTCGGACGTAAAGCGATAGCTTGCCATGCCCACGCGTCTACATGTCTTTGCGCCGTTCGTGCACAAGAATCGGACGCCCGGCAGACACTTGCTGTGGTACGGCACCTACCGAGGTAAACAGCGCCATGACCGAGACGAATTTGCGAGCCACTCCACTGCACCCCGCTCACCTTGCGCACGGCGGTCGTATGGTGCCGTTTACGGGTTGGGATATGCCCGTGCAATATGCAGGCATCGTCGCCGAGCACAACGCAGTGCGTACGGCCGCTGGCCTGTTCGATGTTTGCCACATGGGCGAGCTGCAGATGAGCGGCGAGTATGCCGGCAACGTGGTCGACTACCTCGTGACCAACGACTGCACGCGCCTGCAGGATGGACAGGCGCTGTACACCGTAGCTTGCAACGAGGAGGGCGGGATCTTGGACGACCTCATCATCTACCGAGCTGCGAAGGACCGATACCTCATTGTGTGCAATGCATCCAATTTGGAGAAGATGGCCGCCGTGTTCGAGCGTGCCGCGAAGGACCATTGCGACTTCAAAAACTTGTCGGACGAGACGGCGCTGATCGCGTTGCAAGGCCCCAAAGCATTTGAGGTGCTCGCGCGCGCCGGCAAAGACGGTGCCGAGCTGGCTACTCTCAAAAGCTTTGGGTTTCGTGATGCTGTGGTGGCCAATGTGCGCTGCACGGTGGCGCGTACGGGCTACACGGGCGAGGACGGCGTAGAGATTTTTTGTGCGTGGGATGACGCTCCGGCCCTCTGGTCGCAGCTTGCCGAATTAGGTGCGGACATCGGCCTTGTGCCCGCGGGCTTGGGCGCGCGCGATACGCTACGTTTGGAAGCTCGCCTGTCGCTCTACGGCAACGAGCTCAGCGAAGAGACCAACCCGCTCGAGGCCGGCCTCGGCTGGGTCGTCAAGTTCGAGAAAGAAATGTTCGTGGGCAAAGAGGCGCTGCTCGCCATCAAGGAGCGAGGCCTCACGCGCAAGCTGGTGGCTTTTGAGGTGACCGGCCGCGGCATCGCGCGCGGTGGGTACCCTCTGTGTGACGCCGCGGGCGTGGCCGTAGGAATTTGCACCAGCGGCTCGCCCTCACCCACCACCGGCAAGAACATTGGCCTAGGCTACCTGCCTGCGGACCTGTCGGCCGTAGGAACCACGTTTCAAGTCGACTGCCGCGGCCGCATGGCCGAGGCCGTTGTTGTCAAAGCACCCTTCTACAAGCGAGCCAATTGATGTCCGACCAGATACCTGCAGACCGCAACTATACCAAAGACCACGAGTGGGCGCAGACCACTGGCCCGGGCGGTGCGGTCACGCGCGTAGGAATCACGGCTCATGCCGTAGAGCAGCTAGGCGACATCACGTTGGTGACGCTGGACGTGAAGCCCGGCGACTTGGTGACAGCAGGCAAAGTGTTTGGGGTGATCGAGAGCGTCAAGACGCTGAGCGACCTGTACGCGCCGATGGCCGGAAAGATCGTGGCGGTGAATGAGTCGCTGCAGAATGCACCCGAACTTGTCAACGAGGATTGCTACGGCAAAGGCTGGATGATCGACATCGAGCCCACCGAGAGCGTGCAGCTGATGGACGCCGCCGATTACGGCAACATCATCTGAGAGCGCTTTTGAAACCCAAGCTGCTGAGGCTTGGTGACAACCGTTGAAGATGGCAGCTACGTGTTTGAAGCCATGTCGCTGCGCCAAAGCTACTTGGCCATCGACGCGCCCGGTGGGTCATTGCGTGCCCTTGAGTTCATGCGAGGTCACAGGAACGTGGGCGGCATTGAGGCCATGTTCATGGACGACTCGCAGAGCGGAAATGGACGTTACATTACCTAAAATGGCCAGGTAGCCGCGCGATCGTTCTCTGCCTTAGGGCGTCTTCTAAGGTTCACAGTTGCTATTTCCAGACACGCGGTGGTGATGTGAATGGCTGAAAATTGCCTCGTAGAACGGCCGCAGGTCGATGTTCGAGATTTTTTTGCGTGTCGGAGAAAAGTGACGCAGAGTTCTGGAACGGCGTGTTGGCGCCCCCAAAACCGGGTTAAGGAAAAAATGAAAATCATCACGCGAAGTGTTTTTCTTTGTGCAATCGTCTCCGCGTCCTTCTTCACAGGGTGCGCCTCGGACTCAGCGGTGGCTGCGGATGTTTCCCAAGAACCCGATGGGGATGCCCTAGCGCGCGCAAAGCGCACCACGTTCAAACTCAGCAACAATTCGGAAATTCAGCTGCAAAGCCTAGGGACATCGGCGACCCAGGGATTGCGTTATGCAGCAACACTAAAGTCGTCCAATGGTTCCACACGGCAGGCTCCATGTGATGTGGTCCTAAGTGCCCAAGAAACGGCTACCCAGTGGCAGGTGTCCTGCGACGTGAAGAACGGTGTGTCGCTTTTTCTTACCCGAGCATCCACCAGCGCTGGACGCTCCGCCCCGTCGCTCACAGCGATCCTCAATGTCGGTGAACGAGGTGCGGAGGCTACGTTCACAAAAGACTTTACCAAGGGGCTTCCCGACCCAAATAACACGGTGGGCAACGGAACGTCGTTGACTGCTTTATCGGGTCCCTTTGCCCTCACCGTTTCAGGTGTTGACGCCGCTGCGTTGGACGACCTGAACGCCTTCGAAGCCGCGCTTCAGGGTAGCATTGGTGCTTCTTACGCAGTGCTTGATCACCGTGCTGCGACTCAGGCGATCCGCCGCACGTCTACCGCCATGACGCTCCAGGTGAACGGCGATGGCAAAGCGACAGTAACCGCATCGGATGGTATTAACTCGGGGTACGCCAAACGTCTGGCGTCTGTCACCGCAACGGGCGCCCTCAAGCCGGCTGCAACCCTAACCGCGGACATTCGGACGACCGTAGTAACACCGTTCTGATGTGTCCGTAGTCCCCGCAACAGCGGGGACATTGTTTGGTCTGCCACTGCCGCCGCCTTCTACCTCCTAGGGCGCGGTCGTGGTATAACGAAAGGCCATGCCATTCCCCGAGGAGCGCCCCCGTCGTTTGCGCCGTACGCCAGAGCTTCGTCGACTCGTGCGTGAGACCACCTTGGAGCCGCGCCACATGGTGTGGCCTCTGTTCTTCCACGCGGGGCTCGCAGAGCCGCGCCCCATTTTGAGCATGCCAGGCGTTTCGCAGTGGCCGCTCGCCATGGCAGCGGAGCGCGCACGAGAGGCGCAGAGTTTGGGCTTGGGCGGCGTGATCTTGTTCGGCCTGCCTGAGCGCAAAGATGCTCGGGGTTTGGTGGGCTTAGACGTAAATGGTCCTGTGCCGACGGCGGTGCGCGCAATGAAAGACGCCGTGCCAAGCCTACTCGTGATGACCGACGTGTGCGTGGATGAGTACACCGATCATGGCCACTGCGGCGTGCTTGACCCGGTCACCCACGAAGTCGACAACGACGCCACCGTGGAAATTCTTGCGCAGATGGCGGTGGTTCATGCGCAGGCCGGAGCCGACGTGGTGGCGCCTAGTGACATGATGGACGGTCGGGTGGCTGCGATTCGCAAATCGTTGGACCATGCAAATATGCAGCATGCATGCATTCTTAGCTATGCCGTGAAGTATGCAAGTGCCTTCTACGGTCCGTTTCGGGACGCTGCGGATTGCGCGCCCAAGTTCGGCGATCGCTCGGGGTATCAGATGGACCCAGGCAACGCACGTGAGGCGCGCCGCGAGCTCGCGCTCGACATCGCGGAGGGCGCTGACATGCTGATGGTGAAGCCTGCGCTGCCGTACTTGGATGTGATCCGCGATGTGCGCACGCAAACCCATTTGCCGCTGTGCGCCTACAACGTGTCGGGCGAGTACTCCATGCTTCACGCGGCCGCCGAGCGCGGCATGATTGATCTGGAGCGCGCCATGATGGAGACGCTCACCAGCATCCGCCGCGCGGGTGCCGACTTTTTACTCACCTACCATGCGCCCCACGCGGCAAAGGTGCTCGGTGCTTAGGAAAACGAGGTGGAGTGCAGTCGTTGTCCTCGCTAGTACCGCGGTGTTTGGCGTCGCGGCTCCCGCGTCCGTGGTTTCGCTAAGTGGCTGCTTCGGCCACCAATGTGATGCGAGCTTCGTGACGCTCGCTGAGAGTTCCGGGCATCTGATCGACGCGAACACGTGGGAGAGCGGCCCCATCGATGGCGACTGGGTAGACTACGCGCCTCAACGATTCACCACGGTGCCGCTCAAGATGCTGGGCAATCGTTTGCCCACGTCGGTGCTGGTGTACGTAAGCGGCGGCAAACGCCCGGTGGGCGCGCAGTTTCAAAGCTCGTTCGCGCTCGGGACCGGGAACCTAGCGACCATTTCGTCTGTCACTACCTCTGCCGTGCAGATCCACAACGATACTTGCGCCCAGTACTACGCGCGCTTCGTGATCACGGCAGCGCCTCAAGAACCTGCGCGCGACGCAGGTCCGGCCCTGGACGCCATCTCGCCTATGGATGCCAGCGACGCCAAGTAAAAGTGTTAGAGGAGTAGCGTAAACACGGTATTCCCTGTGGTGCTTGTAAACTGCAGAGAACCGCCCTGACTCTCTGCCACGGCTTTTACAATCGCGAGGCCCAAGCCGTTGCCGCCGCGATCTCGCTCGGTGGTGTAAAACCGATCCATGATGCGGGCTTTGTGGGCGTCGGCGATGCCAGGGCCATCGTCTACAACCTGGATGCGTACGCGCGCGCTGCCCGGCTCCGCCTCGGAGGCTTGAAGAGTCACATGCGTGCCATGACGAAGCGCGTTCTCCACAAGATTGATGACGGCCGACCGCAGGTGCTCCTCGTCGTAGGGCAAGAGTCGCGGCGTCGCGCCTAGCTCGAATACGACACTTGGATATCGGCCTCGCAGATCGTCGATGAAGGCCGCAAGATCGGTGCTCGCGGACTCATCGCTCGCGCGTGGGTTGTCTAGCCGCGCGAGTGTGAGCAGTCGCCCGACCAGTCGGTTCATGCGCTGCACGTCGGCCTGAATGTTGCCGAGAAATTTGTTTCGGCGCTCCTCGCTCATCGCGGCGCCGCTGTCACGCAAGAGCTCCGTGGCGCCCCCAATGGCTGTGAGAGGCGTACGCAGCTCATGGGCGGCGCTTGCTGCGAACTCCGCGACGTAGTCCCCACGCGCGCGTAGCTGCTCCCGCATCTGATCAAGTGCGCGCGTGAGGTCGACGACCTCGGCGGGCGCCCAGCCTGAGGCCGCGATGGCGCCCTGGGTTTCTCCTCGCGCGATGGCTGTTGCCTTGCGCGTCACCCGCACCACGGGCCCCACAACCGCGCGGTAGGCTGCCAGGCTAAACAGAATCATGCAGAGTGCACACAGCGCGACAAAAGCCAAGAACCCGCGGCGGTTCTTCCATAGGTGCTCGAGCGTGGTCACGCTCGTGCGGGCCATGCGCACCACACCCACCACCCGGCCATTTTCAAACACTGGGATGGCGACAAACACGTGCACGCGCCCTTGTCGGCTGAGGCTGCCTAGCGAGGGTGCAGGCCCCGGGATCTCGCGCCTGCGTGCAGCCACGCCGTACTCTCCCGCGACGGCGCTACGCACCTCAGGCGCGTTCATGAGGCTTGCGCCGACATCGCGTCCGTCGCTGCTTGCGACCACCGCGCCATTGGCATCGACCACGCGTGCGCCGCTCAGGTTGAAAATGCGCGCGCGCCGAAGCATGGGCTGCACGCGGGCACCCGCTCGCAAGACTATCGGATCGCTGGCGGTATGCGCCATGGGCGGAGCGGCCAAGGGCTCGCCCACGGGCGTCTGCCTGCTGATACGCGGCTCCCACGGCGCCACCGTGCTCTCGCTCCCCGGAGGCGCAATGACACCCGGGTCGACGCCTTCAGCGCGCAGTGCTTCGCGGTAGCTCTCGCCGATGACCACGGCTTCGGCCGAAAGTTTGTCCTCGGTGTCGCGCATTAGCACCACGTTGTAGGCACGCAAGCCTACCAGCAAAAATGCAGGTGCAGCCAGCGTGAGTGCGCTGGTCCCTAAGAGCAGAAAGCGAATGCTGACGCGCGGAAAACGAGCGGCGATGCTCATGAGGCGGAGCGGATGCGATAGCCCACGCCGTAGACCGTCTCCACCGGATCCGCGCCCAAGTCGGCGAGCTTCTTGCGTATGCGGCGCACATGGCTGTCGACCGTGCGCTCCGTCACGAAGTACCCCTCGCCATAGGCTAGCGTCACCAATTCGGCACGAGAGAAGACCACGCCAGGTCGCCGCACCAGTGTGCAGAGTACAGCGAACTCGGTGACTGTCATCACTACCTCGGTTCCGTTCCAGGTGCAGCGATGCCGTGCAGTATCGAGGCTGAGTGATCCGTTGCTCAGTGGCGCCGTGCTGTCAGGCGCGGGAGCCTCCACCCGGCGCAAAACCACGGCGACGCGTGAGACCAACTCGCGCACACTGAATGGCTTTGTGATGTAGTCGTCTCCGCCCAGCTCCAGTCCCAAGATCTTGTCAATCTCATCGTCGCGTGAGGAGAGAAACAAGATGGGCATGCGACCCTTGGGTGCGGGCTGCGCGCGGATGCGCCTGCACAAGCTGAGCCCGTCCTCGGCGGGCATCACCACATCGAGCACAGCAACGTCGAAGCGCGTATGCTCGAAAAGCGCGAACGCCTCGATACCATCGCGGGCCTCCGTCACTTGATGCCCTGCCTGCTCAAGCGCAAACCGCACCACATCTCGAATATGACTGTCGTCGTCGGCGAGCAAAATGTGAGCCATGGCTCACTGACGCTAGCATTTGCTCCCGTAAGTCGCCTGCGCGCAATTGTGGCAAAATCATGCAAGCCTCTGCACGGGCTTTGCACACGTCTGACTTAGTGTTTTCACAGGTCGAACACATCAGCGCTGCGGTGCATCGCTAGGCTCGTTAGTATGAAATTCTCCCGGCGCACAGTCCCACTAAACATGGCCTCCAAGATTACACTCACAGTGTTCGCTTTAGGCGCGATCGCCCATATCGACACCGCAGGTGCAGGCGTGTTTGGTGGTCACTTGGCGGTCGCCAAGAGCCTTCCTTCGCCAATCTCCGATACGCCGGAGCCTGCGAGGAATGAAGCAACCAAAGCCGACTTCATCGCAGCCTGGTCGCGAGCGGGCACGGCGCTGGCCGATCTGGCGTCGGAGACGATTGCAACGACGGAGCTCGTCCTGGAGTCCGACGCGACTTTGGATGAATTCGATGTCGAGGCGCAACGTGCTGACGAGGATCAGGGCTGCGGCTGCTGCGACGACGACGAGTCAGATCCCTCGATGGCGGATGAGGCCGACGGCGAGGACGAATCCCTCGAGCAGGATTGCCATTAGCGAGGTGCACTTCGGCTCGGGGAGGTCGCAATCACATGCGATACGTTCACATGCCCAATAGACGCTGCGCTGGGCTTGCAACACGGGATTGCGACCTACACATCTCTCGATGCCATACCGCGGCTGGCTTACAGTTCCCTCAAATGCAACTGCGTTGATGGCTGGCACTTCACTCCTATCAACGGCGTTGCTGGCCTACAGAACCCTTCAGATCAAAATGCGTTTTTAGGCGCTGCGCGGCTTTTGCAAATGCTTTGCGCGCTGGCCACGATGCGCGGCGTGAGGCTGACCGCTGTGGGACCGACCGGCGGGCATCGCTGCGCGCGGGGCCACCGTTGGATGGTGTTGATCTGGCTTGCGGCGGGGAGGCTTGGATTTGAGGATTTTCCGCGCGGCCTGGCTCCGTGCTCGGACGCCCACAACGGTCCGCCCTTCGCTGATCTGTCTTGATCTGAATCAGTGTGGCCGGGGGTGGAGTGGAGATGGAGAGATCTGCTCGGATCAGTGCATTGCTCGCAGCGTTGCCGCTTGTGAGTTTGGAGCCGTGATTTGCAATGCGCCAGCGAAGCGCGCGCATTCTGGTAGAGTGTGGTGTGCATGTATTCGCAGGCTCACGGCCTCGGAGCCGTGCGTCGCAATGCGCGAGCGAAGCGCGCGCATTCTGGTAGAGTGCAGTGCACACGCATTTGCTGCTTGCGGGTGTGGAGCCTTGTGTTGCTATGCGCGAGCGAAGCGCGCGCATTCTGGGAGCCGGGATCTGTCCGGGGCTTTGGCGGTTCCGGGTGCTGAGCCGTGTGTTGAGATGCGCCAGCGGAGCGCGCGCATTCTGTGAGAGTGCAGTGCGCATGCATTTGCACGGCCTCCGCTTCGAGCAAACACGCGCGAGCTTCCGGCGGACGAACGCGGCTCCCCACTCACGTGAGTGAGTGGGGAGCCGCGTTCTCTTTCTCCCCGACTTTGCGAGCGATGACACGCTCGGGGTTGCAGGCGTCCGGGGAGTGACGGGGCTTCTCGCCGCTCGTGGGTCGCCGCAGCGTCACGACGCACGGGTCACCAGCGAAAGAAGCGCGCGCGTCGCGAGTGCTCGTGTCCGCGCAACGCGCGGCACGCAAAACCAACAGATGCCCGAAGGGCACCTTAACGCCGCGCCGCGGTTTTCGCGTGTTCGCGCGGCGGGGTACCGCGAGCGGCGAGAAGCTCCGGCCTCACCCGGCGCCGGTCCCACGCTGGAGGAGCGAGCTCACGAACTGTGTCGCTTGCGCCGTTTAGGCGCCCCCTGCTCTCCCGGGGGTGTCGCGGCGGTCCCGCGCTGGAGGAGCGAGCTCAAGAACTGCGTCTGTTGCGCCGTTTAGGCGCCCCCTGCCGTGTTGGGTGTTCGTGTGGGTCGCGCTGATTTCAAGGCAGGCCCCAGACCGTTCGGGCGGCGGCTTCGGTCGCGTCGATGGTGACCGGGTGGGTTGGGGAGGTGAGCGCGCGTGAGAGCCAGGGTGCGAAGGCAAACTCTAGGGTAGCTGCGGAGACGGGATAGGTTGCGCGCACGTCGGTGATGCAGCTGGGCTCCAGACTGAGGTCGCACAATCTGCCCGGCGTCGCACCGCGGGCCTGAAGGACCCGATCGCCAAGACGCAGGGCGCTCGCGCCGTCGGCCATGGCAACGCGTACACGTGGGGCCGTCAGCTGCTGAGTGCTACTGGGCAGGCCCAAGTCTATGCCTCCGAAGGATGTAGGGGGGCGCAGTCCGAGCTCACCGAGAACCGTGGAGGCCACGTCTTCGGAGCTTGCTGGCACGGTGGAACGCTGGCCCAGAAGCTGAGGCGTGCGAACCGATTTGAGCACCAATGGCACTTCGAGTTGAGGCTCGTCCGGAAACTCTCCTTCGCCAAATGGGAGCGGCAAGGTCTCGTTTGGAGGGACGTCACCCGCGATAAGCCACGCTGTTTGTGCCGACGCGCCCGTGGCTTGGACGGCTTCGCTCAGACGCGCCACGTAGGCGTCGTGGTGAACGAGCGAGAGCTCCGTGAGGCCGCCCACGCGCGCGCGATCGGCGTCGGTATAGCGGTTGGGGCGTCGCCCACGACGCACCTGTTCAAGCCATTCCCCGGCGGAGCGCGGATCGATTGCACCAGAATATTCCCTGGGTGGTAGTGCTGCGAGCTCAAGCGCATCTGCGTCCCAAGGCGGATGTCCACCGCGCGCGTGAATCACCACAAGCCATCGCTCGCCGCTGTGCTGTTGCACAAAATTGATAGCCCGCTCAAACACGCGCGTCGCTGGAATGGCGCCTCCCGGCAACACCTCTTCCACCACATCCCACCCTCGCCCAAACCCGAGCAGCCGGGTGGTCGTAGGGTTGGCGCTGAAGTACCCGGTGCGAATGCCAGCCTCGCGCGCGGCCTCTCCCAGCGTGGTGAGCTCGTCGCTCATCACCGAGCGGCTGTCCGTGGCCCGATGAATCAGCGGTGAGCGCCCGGTGAGCATCGAGCCCATGGCTCCCTGGGAGTACGTGCTAGATGCACGCATATGTTCAAAGACGGTGCCGCGAGCGGAGAGGGCGTCGAGCGCGGGCGTCGCTTGTTTCGGGTTTCCGTACAGACCTAAGCCCGCTTTGGACAGCGAGCCCCACACGATAAGCACCGCGCTCTTGGCGTGCTGATTTGATGGTTTTTCGGCGACTTTCGCCATGGCATCTGGTGCGGTAACGCGTGTGTTTCCCAAGACCACGCGCACCTGAGGGGCCGACGAGACAGCCCGCAATTCCCAGGCCTGAGGTGCATTGCCCACCGCACTCTTAGTGAGTGGCAATTGTATCTCTCGAGAGGCCGTGCCCTCGCGCGCCACGTCGAAACGCCGAAGCAGTTCGGGTGACGCGCGATCGCTTGTGGACCAAATTTCCAGACTCGCTTCCCCGACACCTTGCATGCCAACCGTGCTTCGTAGCGTCGCGCTCTCTGGGAACGCCGCATAGCAACGCACCCGACTGCCCGCTCGCAGCGAAAGCCCATGCACTGCCTGTCCGGCCACGGCGTGGCTCGCCGCCCCGCCTTCGGTGGTGCGGAGCGGGCTAGCTCCCTCGCGCACTCTCAGCTCGTCCACGCCAAAAGCGATCTCGCCTCGGCGCAACTTGCCCGATGCGCGGAGCACCACTTCATTGCGTCCGGGCACCAGTGCACCCGTGGGCAGCGAGAGCGAACTGACGCTGGCTGCGCCCTTGCCAAACAACACCCGACCGAGCGCACGCCCGTTTACGATCACGCTCACACTTTTGGCCACACCCTTCACAAGGCGAATGTCTAGCGTCTTGGGATCGGGCGCGGGAGGCAGCAAATCATCGGGCAAAAAATGCCATGATGTCCGCAGCTCTTGTCCTCGCACGCGGAGGGAATCGGTGGGCTGTAGCTCGACCACGTCACGTGGCTCAACGGGTGCGCCATCGACACGGGCAAGCTCCCGCGTCGAGCCACGAAAGTCTAGAATGGGCCACGTCGCGACGCGCACACAGTTCGTCGGCAGCGAAGCGATGTCGAGGACGACGCGGGTTGGCTCGGCAGGTAGGGATGCGGCCGCCCCGGCATCAACGCCCGACGCTCGGGCCGGTACGATGCCCTCGCGCTTACTGTTTCCACATGCGGCGGCGACCAAAACTGACGCAATGCGAAGTGCGAACCAAGGCCGTACCGCAAGCAGGGCGATGCCATTGCCAGGACTCGGGCCTGGACGCGATTGCATCATTCTTTCACGAGCACTCGAGAGTCGACTGGCATGCCATAGAGCGTAGCATCAACGTGGGTCGTGATGTGGTCCACCGGTGTGTTGCTAAGCTCTGCGGTGAGCAGATACCCGGGCAGCGGAACAGCGCGGCCATCACGGGGCATGTAGTCGGCCTGCACAGGCATGCTGGAGAGCTCCCAAAGCGAACGAGGCGACCGGCTATGAGGCGAAACCTGATCCATGCGGGACGCCTCGGGTGCGATCGACGATTGCAGCGGTTTGCGTAGCAGGGCAGGAATCTCGCACCACGGGAGATGCATGTCCGTCGTAGCCAAACTGTCGCGCCCTTCGCGCAGCGTGACGTCTCCGCGGCGCATCAAGAGAGCCACACGCAACGCTGCGACTCCCGTCTCGAGCGGGGCTTCCCCCACCCATGCGCGGGCGTACACCACGTGGCCGTCCGCGAACCCCAAGGTCACGCGCGCCTCGCTGTTTTGCAGGACCATCTCCGATTCGGCGTATTGCTCGATAAGGGCCGTACCAATGGCAAAGGGGTTCAATGTTTCGGCGCGCAAGGCCAGAGGGAGCCCTGCCTTCCCCAGCCTTGCACGCAGGGACGTGGCGGGAGCCAAGGCCTCCGCGATGGCCGTCAGGAACGTGGCCGAGGCCACATCCTTGCGCGCCATCCAGCGAGGGTCAGCGCCACGCGCGACGGCGACCTCCAGCCAGTCATCTTTCCACGACAGCAAAAAAACAGGTGTAGAGTGCATGCATACGTCGGCGAGTACCGCATCTCGTACAGCGAAGCCATCGCTACGCGGCATCAAGAGGTCAACCAGCACCAGATCGATGGGTTCCGACTGCGTGAGCACGCTCAGAGCTTCAGCACCATCGGAAGCCTCCACCACCACGCAACCGTGGCTGCGTAGCAAGCCGGCGAAGTGCCAACGCGTCGCCGGGTCGTCTTCGGCTAGCAGCACGCGGGCACCGCGCAGTGCGTCGGCGTGCCACGTGGCGGCGCTCGTATCGCTGGCGGCGCCGAACGCCCAGGAGCACGGCGAGAACGAAGCACTGGCGGGCACATCATCGAACGCAAGTGCGGTGCCCGTCCGGGCGGCAACCAGCGCCCGAAGTTCATGGCCGGCGCGGGCGAGCGCCTGACTTATCTCGCGCCCATCACCAAAATCGATCTGCAGGCCGCGCGATTGGATTTCGCTCGGCATAAGGGCGTCGCAAATGGCATCGGCCGCGCGGTTCGCGACCTCGCCCACAGCCCAAACACCCGCAAAGTCGGTGGATGCCGGCGCCGCCTCGCGAAGCCATGTGGCCACCACGCGACGCAGCGCCGCGGGGTTCACAGGCGCCGTGAGCACAGCCGTCGCGCCTTGCGCGCGCCACGTCGCGGACGTGGCGGCGTGCTGCACGATGACAACCACCGGCACATTGCGAACCTGCGCCTCTTCAACCCAATTCTCTGCTCCGGGCACAGAAGTGTCGACCACAACGAGCCGTACCGAGGTCCAATCCAGACTCTCTTCGGCCTTCCCCGACTGTACCGCCTTGACCTCATAGACCCCGCGCGCGCGCACCGCCTCGGCAAGCGCCTCGGGCCCCCAAACCAACACATCTAGAGGATCAGCCGCCGCAGGCAGCAAGCTGGCCGGAACGATAGAAGGGCTTTGTGTCCACGCAAGACCCGGCCAATCCGAAACCCGCCCTCGCCACACCGACAAGCCCTTTCGAAAATCCTCCGCGGTCGCGCTGGGCTCCTCATTCAGGGCAGCGAGCAAGTCCTCAGCTTGAATGCAAAGCGCACCCAATTTGAGCACCTTCGCGCCACTGCGAATCTGTGTCACCAGCCGCGTGGCCTCCGTCCAATCCACCGCGTCGAAGGACGCAATGAGGGTGCGCACCTTGCGGCCCAAACCCGCGGCAAAGTCGGCATGAACGCCGCCCAGGGTCTCTGACGTGATGCTCGAGTCCGAAGTAGCCATGTCTTCGCGCCTAACAGGGCGCGGCCGAAGAGGCCCAATTTCCTGCAGTTCGCCACCCGGCAGGCCCTCCAACGATCAGCACAAAACCCAGCTACTTTACTGGTGAAACAGGCACATCAGGTTTGAACTGAAACGCCATCGGGCGTGCGGGGGTTGCAACAATGCGTAGCGAGGTTTCCTCTGCGCGCGTTGAGGCGCCTATCTCCACTCCGCAGTGGGGGCGCTTTCGCTTTCCGCGGCTGAGCGCCACAGCATCGCGCACCCCATAGGCACGCAGGGTGTCCGCCGCCGCGCGTGCAAGCACGCTCCCTGCGGCGCTCGTGACCAAGAGCCAGCTGCCCTGTGGTGCCAGGCCAAGGGCGCCGGCAACGCTGTCGTCACCGTCGACGCCGTTGCCACCACGAAGCAACCACGGCAGCTCCATCCTAAAGCTCGTGCGCACCGAGGGTGACAGCTCTGAAGTCGCGGCGAGCGCCATGCCATCGTCGCCGGCGTACAGCGTGGCCGTGCTCGCGTCGGCGCGGGACGGAAGCATCACGATGTCCGAGCCCAGCGACATGCCCAGAGGCGCATTTGAGCCCGTGTTGCCTACCACGCAGCGAAAAAGCGCTTGCGTGGGCACGGTGGAGAGCAAGCGCGTGCGGTTGGCCTCGCTCAGATGCTCACCGAGGCCGAGCTCCAGCTCGGCGCCCACGCGTCCGGCGTCAAACGACAGCACCTCCAAATCACCCGCAGCGCCTGGCGCGCCAGGCGCCGCAGGCACACGCGCGCGCTTCATGGCGGGCAACCAGCTAGGGTCGGCGTGCACCTCCGGCATGGCTGCAAAAGGCGCGGGCCCCGGCGCGTCGCTGGCGCGCGTAAGTACATAGAAGAAGTCCTTCTGCGCCCATTCGATGTAGCGCTCGGTGCTTTTGATCATGTCGGGCTCAAGCAGCGCGCTCTTGTAGTTCTTGGTGCGCACATCGACGATGTTCGTAAACATAAACGCGGTATGCCCCGGGTTCATGTCCAGGTGCATGCCATATGTGCATCCTGCAAGTTTCATCGCACGGCCCAACGCGCTTGCGTTCACGTCGTCGCCCCAGGCGTACATCAGGGTGCCGGAGGGCGTGATGCACATGCCGCTGCGATGCGTCTGCATGCCCTCGTTGTCGGCGCGCGTGTAGCCCCAAAGCTTGCGGCCCTTAGGGTTGAGCTGGCCGTCTTCGAGCAGCGGATCTAAGTTTTGGCGCATGGACACAATAGATGTATCCCGCACATTCACGATGCCGCCTAATGCGGGCTTCACGCCCCATGTGCCCATGCCCATGCGGCCATCGGCAAGCGTGATCACGCTGGCTCCCCCGGGCACGGCGGGCAAGAGCACGCGCCGGTTCACCGTCATGCCGTAGTGGCCATGCTCCGATTTGAAGCCTCCATTCCATACCGCCGCCACGCGCCGCGCAATGGTCGGGTCGCGCGGAATGTGCCCGCTGCCGGTGGGGCCTACATCGGGCTCGGGGTCCTCGCTTCCGCCCTCCATCGCGAGCTCCAACTGGCGCGTATCCATGGCTACGAGCAGCACCTTGGAGTAGGGCCTGTCGGTGTCCGGGCGCACGAACGTCTGATAAAATGCTGGCGGCGCGGCCGCGTCTAACTTCCGTACCCACGGCACGCGCGGCTCTACCCACACGCCTTCGCCCGACTCTGGGGTCTTCCAAAGCGAGCTTGCGCGCGCCGGGGGCCACACGGCGGTGGTGCCCTCACTGGTCACCACCGAGCTTGCCGTGTGCGAAGTCGCCGCGAGCTCCTGCGCCGCGCCGTGCGAGCTGTACGCAGTGCGGCGAACAAAGTCCTTGAGCGCGAAGGCCTTCTCCTCGGCCCACGCGATGGGCTCGGGTCCAATCCACGGCACCGCGCGCATCGTATCGACGGCCCAAATGATGGGCGTCTTGGGCAGGTGCTTGGCCCCCTCGACGCTGAGAGCCGCCGTGGACTGAGGCGCATCGCGCCATGGCAAGTC
>JAYWGI010000438.1:0-1623 GCA_043779025.1 Myxococcales bacterium | reverse complement strand
GCTGCTGGACGCGCCCGTACCTGCGATGGTCTGGCTCGCGCCGGAGCCAACGGTCACCGATGTGGCCGGGGCCGGCGCGGCGCTGCGGATCGATTCGGTGCCGGTCACTTCTCTCCCCACGGAGGCCGCGCCAACGGTCGCTGAATCCGCGGAGCCTGCCGCGGCGGAGTATGTGCGTACTGCACCCATCCCAGAGTCTGAACCCCCGTTTGAGGCTGGCATCGATTGGGAGCAATGGCTGGGCGTGCGAGGCGCGGCCGTGCTGGGCGGCATCGTGCTCGCGCTCGCCGCGCTCTTGTTCTTCAAATACTCCATCGAGCATTCGCTCATCTCACCCTCGCTTCGTGTGGTGCTTGGGGTGTTGACGGGCCTAGGGTGCATCGTTGGCGCCTCGCGTTTGCCAGCGCGCTACGCGCCCTCCGTGAACGCGGTGACCGGGGGCGGCGTTGTGGTGCTCTACGCGAGCTTTTGGGCGGCGCGCGCGCTCTACGGTCTGGTGCCTCCGATGGTTGCTTTTTTGCTTATGGCGCTCACTACCACCGCCGCTTGCGTGCTCGCCGTGCGACGCAATTCGCTGCTCATCGCGCTCTTGGGTGTGGTGGGCGGTTTCGCCACGCCCTTGCTGTTGGCCAGCGGCAAGGACAACCCCCTCGGCTTATTCGGTTACGTGCTTCTGCTCGACATGGGCCTCATGTACATGGCCTATCGACGACGCTGGGCGGTACTCATGGTCTTCTCGCTCGCCGGCACTATGTTCATGCAAGCGCTGTGGATGGGACTCAAAATGGGCCCGGAGCGCACCGTGCTGGGCCTGGCGATTCTTGGCGTGTTCGCCGTCCTGTTTGTTGTTGTAGGCGTCAAGCTGGGCGACAGCGACGACCAAGAGAACGCGGCCATGTGGCGCTGGTCGCTGCGGGCGGGGTTGCTGAGCCCGTTTCTCTTTTTATTGTACTTTGCAAGCAATGTGGATCTGGGCCCGCACCTCTACCCGACCGCGATCTTTGCGCTCATGCTCTGCCTAGGGGCGTGCTGGGTTGCCCGGCGCGCGAGCACCCCCTGGTTGCCTCTGGCGGCCGCAGGGGGGGCGCTCGCGACGGTGGCTGGCTGGGCACTTACGCACACACTTGTGGGGCAGCTCATGTGGGAACTTGTTGCTTGCGCCTTCGCCCTGACGGTTCCTTACGTCTGGCTGGATGAGAGTACCGCGGCGGGCTCCGGC
Organism: Myxococcales bacterium; assembly: GCA_043779025.1. GTDB lineage: Bacteria > Myxococcota_A > Polyangia > Polyangiales > Polyangiaceae > JAAFHJ01. The sequence continues at coordinate 404 of JAYWGI010000438.1, read as the reverse complement.
CAGCCCGCCGCCGCGCACTGGGAACGCCTCGCCCTGTTTGCATTATGCATGGGGTTTTTGCTGCTTCAAGCCGGGGTGTCCATCGCCGGTGTGGAGCCCGCACTCTGGCCCGCGGGTTTGGGCGTTGCACTGATGGCACTCCTGCTCTATCGCGCCGCAGGCATCGATGCCGCACGCATGGCGCAGCTCGTCGCGGCAGCGGTGTCGGCGATGTTTTTGAGCGCGCACTATTTGGCGCATCGCTACCACACGGGGGCTATCGGCCTTGCGACCCACCTGTGGCTAACGGCCGGGGTTGCTGCCGCCTTTCTCGCCCTCGCACTGCTGCGGCGAGCGGAGAGCGTGCGTGTCGTGGCACACCATGCCGCGGCCGCGTTTGCCGCAATCTCGCTGGTGATGGTGGC
>JAYWGI010000437.1:0-15101 GCA_043779025.1 Myxococcales bacterium | reverse complement strand
AGACTTCGCCGATTCACCGCGCACCGCCTAGCTTTCAAGAGCAGGCCACAAGCGTCGAGATGTTCGAGACCGGCATCAAGGTCATCGACATGCTCGCTCCCTACAAAAAAGGCGGCAAGATCGGCCTTTTCGGCGGCGCCGGCGTCGGCAAGACCGTTCTCATTATGGAACTCATCAACAACGTCGCCAAAGCGCACGGCGGCGTTTCTTGCTTCGCCGGCGTGGGCGAACGCACCCGTGAGGGGTGTGACTTGTTCTTGGAGATGATGGAGTCCAAGTTGGAATCCGGCGACTCTGTGCTCTCCAAAGCCGCATTGATTTACGGCCAGATGAACGAGCCACCGGGAGCGCGCGCGCGCGTTGCTCTGAGCGCCCTCACCGTCGCCGAGTACTTCCGTGACGAAGAGAAGCAGGACGTTCTGTTGTTCGTCGACAACATCTTCCGCTTCACGCAAGCGGGTTCCGAAGTGTCCGCTCTGCTTGGCCGTATCCCCAGCGCCGTGGGTTACCAGCCTACGCTGGCCACCGAGATGGGGGCGCTTCAGGAGCGCATCACGTCGACGACCAAGGGATCCATCACGTCGGTTCAGGCAGTGTACGTTCCCGCCGACGACTTGACCGACCCCGCTCCTGCAACGACCTTCGCCCACTTGGACGCCACCACCGTGCTCAACCGCGACATCGCAGCGCTCGGCATCTTCCCCGCCGTGGACCCGCTCGACTCGACCAGCACGATGCTCGACCCGCAGCTTATTGGCGACCGTCACTACCGCATCGCGCGCCAAGTGCAAGGCACCTTGCAGAAGTACAAAGACCTGCAGGACATCATCGCCATTTTGGGCATGGACGAGCTCTCGGAGGACGACAAGCTTGTCGTCGCCCGCGCACGCAAGATTCAGCGCTTCCTTTCGCAGCCCTTCTTCGTGGCTTCGCAGTTCACCGGTCTTGCAGGCCAGTACGTGCCGCTCAAAGACACGCTAGACGCCTTCGAAGAGATCTTGGCGGGCAAGCTCGACGAGCTCCCCGAACAAGCATTTTACCTGGTAGGCAACCTTGACGCAGTCAAGAAGAAGGCCGCCGACCTGATGAAGAAGTAAGACCATGGCCACCATCGCACTCGACGTGGTGACGCCTAGCGGCCGCGTATTTTCGGCGGCTACCGACGAGCTCACGTTGCCTGCGCAGGCCGGCGATATGGGCGTCCTCCCAGGGCACTTGCCCATCATCTCGGGCGTGCGTTCAGGCATCGTTTCCTGCCGCGTAGGCAGTGAGAACAAGCTCTTTGCCATCGGCCGCGGCTTTGCACGCGTATCTGAGACCGAGGTGAGCTTGGTGGTCGACGACTACCTGGCCAAAGAATCGGTCGACCCGGTGCAAGTTCGTAAAGAGCTTATCGAAGTAAACCGAGAGCTCGATGGCCTCATGGCGAAAGAGATGTCGGGCAACGACGACGCCGACAAGCTTGTGAAGCTCACCACGCGCCAAAACTGGCTCGCGGTGTTGCTCGAGTTGCATGGCGACCCTGCCATTGCGACGATTCAGCCGAAGAGTGATGCCGGCGTCGGTTCGACCGAGGTGGATGAGCACGCGGCAGCACAAGACGGCTCCGAGGCGCATTGAACCCAGCGGCTTTCTGGGCGCCCCTAGGCCTCGCGGCGGGCGTTGCGCTTGCACTTGCGACAGCCCCGGTCTCGGAGCCCGTGAAGGCGTGCTGCCGCGGAGGCATGAACGCAAAGGTGACTGCGGAGACGGCTGATGCGGCGCCTGCAGTCGCGCTTGCTCCAGACTCCAATGCCTTGGCGGCTGCGCTTGGCCACGCGGCGCCTGCTTCCATTGCGCTTCCATTGGCCAGCGCAGGAAGCCTTTCGGGCAGCTTTCGTATCGGCGTGGTGATCTACTCGTTTGAGCAAGGCAAGCGGAGCAAGGCGATGGCCAAAGCGCTCGCGGACAAGTCTCTTCAAGTGGCGGGAACCGACTTTGCCGCCGCCGTAAAGGCGGGCGACCCCGACTCGGATGCCGACTACGGCACCTTCGCGCCTCACTCGTTTGACCCGGATGTTGAGTCCGCTATTGTTGCTATTCCTCCCGGTCAGGTGGGAGGTCCCATCGAGACATCTCGCGGCTATTGGGTCGTGAAGCGAATCAAATAGGGTTTGTCGGGCGAGCAAAAAGAGAAAGGGCCCCTGTTCAAACTGAAGCAGGGGCCCTTTCTCTTTTTATATGTACTCTACAGAGACCATTTGAAGCCGGTCGCTCCATCGAGCACGCTGCCCGACGAGTTGATTCGGCTCGCCCATGTCTGGTAACCCGTGGCACGAACGTCGTCCCACATCACTAGCCAGCCGGTGTTTCCACCCGCTGTAATCTGCGATGCAAGCCTCGCGTTGAACATCGTGGCAGCGGCACTGGAACTAATTGTGGACGCGCCTCCCACCGTGAAGAACGGTGCGGTCGTCGAAGTCGTGATGCTCGACGTCACGGTACTCGTCGCCGTTCCATTTTTGACGGTGTAGGCAACCCGACAAGCATTTCCGCTGCCCGCCGCAATGCACGCCAGCCTCGATACCGAATCCTTGTTGCCCCCCCCGGAGGATATCTGGGTGGCCGCCGAGATGCTGTTCGGCAATGCAACGGATGTGCAACCCCCGCCCATAAACGCTTCGATCGAGCGAATGGAGATTTCTCGTATGCCGTTTGGCGGAGCGGCTTGGCTGACGTACGTTAGCAACCCATGGTTTCGCGGAGCCGAGCCGGTATCGGTAACGTACGTGAGGTTCGGGTAGAATTGGTCTCCCGTCTCCCCTGTGACCAGGCCTGCCGAGAGACCCGAGACCGCTACGCTGTCTTTTGTGCACTGGCATGCGCTTGGGAATCGACCGACGAATGCCGAACGAATGCGGGTATTGGAGCCCCCCCTCTCCCATGCGATTTGGGCGTTAAACGCCGCTCCGTCTGCGGCATCCAGCAGCTGAACCACGGGCGCATAGTTGTCCACTGCCTGTGGCGTGTTGCCGGCCTGCTCGACTGTCCCCTGATAGTAGGTCGCGGAGACCACACCCGTCGTCGTGTTGAAGTCGTATCTGGACTGATAAATCTCTGACACGCTGTTGGAATTGATCTGGCCCCACACGGCCAAACAAGATCCGCTCCCGACCGCATTCCCTACACCGCAACTCACCGCGGGAGAATACTGGTCGAGCGTGCTCGCAGCTCCCGACGACGTCACGCGGTTATCTGCAGAGTACAACGCGCCGTTCGTGGCGTTGATAGTCGTGTAGTAAATCTGGCTCTTGCCGCTGCGCATGTCACGCCACATCACAATGAACTTGCCCGATGAGAGACGCTCGACGACGGGCTCGAATTGCGGTGATGTTCCAGACGAGGGACGCATCGCGAGCACCGTGGTGCCGGTGCTCGGCGTATAGAGCCGACAGTAGACGCGCGGCGTTGCAAAGGTCGTGTAGTCCTCCCAGCAGCCGAGGTAATTTCCTGTCGTCGCATCTCCCGCGCCGCTCGGGGCGTAGGCCTCGGTGAAGCTCGCGACGTCCAAAACTACAGGGTCGAGAACGGCCGGATACGCGCTCCTTTCCACGATCTCATGGGGCACATTGATGACGACACGGCCTGCCTCCACGGTAGGGCGCAAATCGTTTCTTGCGCCATTGGCGTCTACCCACGAGGCCGCTCCGTAACTGACGCGCGCTCCTGCATTGTCTTGAAGCACGATTCCGTCGTCGGTCTGTCGAACAACACGAAAGGCCGGGTCTAGCCCAACCACCATCTTTAAATCTCCCTGGCCATCAGGCGCGTGCTCAAACGTCCAAGACTGCTCATAGCCGCGGGGAATTGAGCGTATGCTTTCGGTAACTCCCTCGCCCCGTGGGATGCGAACTTCGTGGCGGTTGGCAAGCGTCGCATCGGCGTGTGCAAACTCACGTAAAGCCGCGCCGCGTGCAAGGCCAAGTGAACGAAGCGCAAACGAAGACTCCGGGCGCTCTTCGCCCTCCGCTACGCCGGGCTTCTGCGCGAGCTGAAACCGCAGCTCGTCGGAAGCGACGCGTGCACCCGCTGACTCGAAACTCGTACCCGCCGCTCTGGAAGCCAACCACGCCATCGGACGACGCGTGGCATCATGCTGAACAAGATGGCGGAGCGACGTTGCAGCCGTCCCTCCCCCGGGAGCAAATGTCCAAGACGGCTGGAACGCAGCGCTGGTTGTAGCGACTAACGAAGGTGCCAAATGCGCAATCGGGGCTCCGTGCGCTTCCTTTGAAAACATGCTGCTGCGAAGCGCAACGCCCAAAGATGCAACCACTGCTACGCCCAATACCCCAGACCTAAAGATGTGCGATTTCTTAGCCATGCTTCTAAGAGTACATGGAGAATCGAAAAGGACGAACTATACGCGATTCGTTCTCGTGGAAGACTCGATGCATCCAAGAGGCACACATTGTGGGAGGACCTCGCCAAATGACTGCAGAAAATTCCCGTGCTTGCCTCGCTTCGTCGTATCCATAGGACGACATGGCAACCATTGATCTCAAAAAGCAGCATAGCCTCACCCTCGACGCCGCGAAGGAGAAGGCCGAAGAAATTGCCCGTTCGATGTCCGAGAAGCTGGGAATGAATTGGGAGTGGTCTGGCGACACGATTCACTTTGACGCCACCAGCGGCGTCGCGAAGGGCACAAAAGGCCAAGTCGCCGTGACCAGCAAAGAGGTGCACGTGAGCATCGACTTGCCACTGATGCTGCGCGTGATGAAGGGCAAAGTAGAAGAGAAGCTCGCCGAAAAGCTGAGCCAACTGGGCTGACCTGCGATCGACTCCAGGGTTTGCGATTGTCTACATGAAGGCCTCGCCGTCTGACCATGCTCTCACTGAGCTACGTGCCCGTCTCGAGCGCGAGTCGGCGGAGGCCAGCACCGGAGAACGCCGCGCTGCGCTACTGTGGGATGCGGCGCGCGCGGCGCAAATCACAGGTTCTTTTGAGGACGCGAGCAGGCTCTACGGTAAGGTGTTAGCTACCCAATCCGGCGCGCACCTTGCGGCCATGGCTTGGACCGAGCTTCTGACTCCCGGGGTGATACCATGGGAACTCGCGTACGGCTTGGCCCATGCAGCCGCCTTGCCAGATGAGGTCGATCGAACGGCCTGGGAGCTGCTGTGCGCGACCCGAACGGGTGCAGGGCACACCCATCCGGATAGGCTGCGAGAACTCGCACGCGTGCTCCAGTCTCGCGACGCCTTCGCCGGGCGATTGTTGTGGTGTGCAGCCGCTGAGACGGTAGGCGCGGCCGAGGTTGTAGAGCGGCTGCGCCCTCTTGCCGACCGGCGCGCGCAGCGGGATGCCACCGAATGGGCTGCCGAGGCGTTTCTAGACTGGCAGCTGGCAAAGTCCACCTGGGATGCTCCTGATGTCGAGGAGCCTAGCCCGGCGCTCCAGCCCGCTGCACTGCGAACAGGGTGGCTGCTGGCTCGATTGAACTGCGTGCAAGACGGACACTGTGCCCAGCAACCAGAAACGTCATTGCAACACGCACGCGTGGCGGTGCTGCACGAAGACTTGGCGGAAGCGCCAGAGTTCCAGAGCGCTGAACAGTTTCGGGCCCGCTGCCTCGCGGCGGTGCACTATGCGCGTGCTGGAGACACACAAGCGTCCGCACGCAATCTGGTGGCGGCCGAAATGCACTGCGGCGCGTCAACACCTTTTGGGGAGTCACTCACCTTGTTGCGTGAGCTGCTCGGGATGCCTGCAGACATCACGCACAATGACAGCGCATCCGCCCGACGACTTCGTGCACTCTGCAACTACCGTACAGGCGATGTTTCGGCGCTTCAAGCCACGCTTAAGGGCGTGCTTGATGCCGGTGAGTGGACGGACCCGCTCACCCAATTCGAGATAGGCCTCTGGCGCAATCAGTTGCGTGGTCGCGATCTTCTGGGCTCGGTGCAACGCGCAATGGCGAGCACCGAGGACGCGCAGACGCGCGAGGCCTATGTCGCTCTTGCCACCGCCCTCGTCGCCGCAGGCCAGGGCGGAGCAGAAGATGCCCATACGCTACTCGCGATGGCCCCAATCCGTCGCACGTCCGGCACGGGCGGGATTTGTGCGGAAGCCGCGCGCACTGCTGCGGTCGCGTTCTCAGATCCTTCCTTTCTCGCGTTGGCGTCACGAGGCAATGTGCCGTTGCTGGATGCGCTTTCGGGCCCTGAAAACCGCGCCCAAGGTTTTGCCGAGCTCGAACACGACGCCGCCTGGACGTGGCCCGTGATCGCAGCGGCCTGGGCATTGGCTCCTCGCAGTGATTTGCCGCGCCAAGAGGCCCTGGCTGACCGCTGCCTGCGCGCCGCGCGCTCGGACGAAGAACGCTCCTGGGCATTTCAGTTGGGGCTCAAACGGCTCCCCGAGCAAAGCCTTTGGACTTGGTTCGAACGAGCGCCCTCTGCGCTCGTGGCGAGCGAACTCAAAGCCAAAGCGCGGTTCGTGCGCGCGCTCGCATGCGGCACCGAAGAACTTGCAGCAGAACGCGCCATTGCGTGGTCTCATGCAGAGCCCGAACACCATCACGAAGCCCGCGCCGTCGCTCTGTTGGCTGCAGCGCATTGTGACGCAACCAGCCGCCCCGAACGCGCCACGCAGCACGCACTGGCCGCGGCGGCGTTGGGTGCCGCCGATCGTACCCAGACCCATGCAGCTCTGGAACGCGCGTTGGCCTCCGGCGGATCGCTCCGCGGCCTGACCGTACCCGTAGACGATGCCGCGATGGCAGGGCGCGTGGCGCTGTCCAAGTTGTTCCAGGGGCTGCGCGCCGAAGCAAAAAATGACCTCGTTCGTTTGGCCGAGCACGCGCCAACTGACGCGGGAGTGCCACTCGCGGCCAACCTGTTGAGAGCTTTGATTCATGGCGCCTCGATGCTCACTCAAGCGGGGAGTGAAGGACACGACAGTGAGACCACGGCGCTTGCTCTTAGGCGCTCGGGTGCCGCCGAACTCGTTGCGGTGTTCCGTCGCGCGCGCGCGAAGACAGCCGCCGACACCGTTGCTGCAACGGCCGGCCTTTTTGCGCAGCGCCCAAGCAGCGCCACCTGGCTAGACTGGGCGCGTGCTGCGCTCGCTCACCGCGACGATGAGGCGCTGCTTGGCGCACTGCAGGCGACATCGCTGCTCGAAGGCGTGAGCGCCTCCGAGGTTGAGGTCGTGGCGGCACTTGCTCAAGGATATCTGGGCGACCCAACGGCCGTGGTGCCCGTACCCGAGGGCGATGGCGAAAGCTACGCACTCATGCATTTGGATACCCATCCTCCGGGTAGCGCGCCTGACGAGCGCGCGAATGCGCTACTCGCGGCGGCGCAAACAGCACCCAACGAGGAGCAGCTCGATGTTCTCGCGCTGGTGGGATGGAATCAATACGCCGCAGGAGATTCACTCGCCGCCCGCGAGGCGTTTCGCGCCGTAACCGCCGATCGAAGGAACGACGTGGCCGCGTGGGAGGGCTTGAGACGAAGCGCCATTTCGCTTGACGATTTTCAAGGTGAACGTGATTCTACACGCTCACTTGCAAAGCTTGTGGCGTCAAAAGCACGCCGCGGTGTGTTGTGTTTCCGCGCCTACGAGTGCGCTCATTCGGCCGGAGATCTGAGCGAAGCGAGCGACTATCTGACTGAGGCCGTCCGCCTGTGCTCAGATCAAGACGCTTGGGCGGAAACCTGGCTTGCGCAAGCGCGCACAGTGGACGAACGCCACCAACGCGCTAACGAAATCGCCTCTCAACCGGGGCGGCCGCGTGCGAAGAGCGACGCACATTGGATGTTAGCTCGCGCCTATCGAGAATCACAGGAGCTCGAGCGCGCCGCTGAAGAGGCGCAACGATTGCTGCTCCTTACACCGAACCACGCGGGCGGCTTGGCGTTACATGCAGAACTGCTCCTTAAACTGGGGCACCTCCACGAGGCCCTGACGCCACTACGGCGAATTTTTTCGCTCGATTCGCTGCCGAAGGCTCATCGTGTGATGGCGGCAGTGGGACTCGCCGAAACGCTGGGGCACAAGCTCGGAAAGCCCGATGAAGCTCTGGTGGTGCTCGACCAAGCCCTACTGGAGTTTCCGAACGATCTCAGACTCATTGAGAGCGCTGCCCGCTATGCCTCCGAGCTTGGCCTTTCGGAACGTGCTGAGCTTGGCTTCAGGCAAGTGGCCGAACAGGGCGACGAACCTCGGCGCCGAATGCGTGCGGCCAAGCTCACCATTGAGCTTGGCCGCACGCGCGGCGCCAGTGAGCCACCCCTCGAAATGCTCGCAGTGCTTTCCGAACTGGAGCCCGAAAACGAGCAACATCTTTTAGAACTCACCCTGGCGGTGGAACGTCTACGCGTGCAATCGGGTGCTCAATCGTCGCTGCAAGGGGCAGCCGGCCTTGCGCGTGCCGATGCGTCATTTGAAACGAATCGGCGCCTTCTTCTCGAGCACCCCGTGCAGGAGCGTGCAGTGCACCAACATGCGCAGCTCGCCAAAGCGCTGGGTAAAAATGCGGACTATGACGCGGCGCTCAAAGTTTTGCGCGCCCTGTCACCACACAGGGTTGCGGAGGGCACGCGATTTGATTCGCGTTTGGCGAAAGCTGTGGTCTCGCTTTTTGAATCGCAGTTTATGCCCACTCAGCCTTCCCAACTTGCAAAGCCCAAGGAGTTGGGAATCAATCCACGAGACAAACTCCGTGCCGATGGTGGTCCCTGGGCCACCTTGCTTGAGCAGGTTGGGCCGCTCTTTGGCGTGCGTGCGGTAGGCGCGTTTATGCTGTCCTCACGCACGCGCCTGCCAGCGATAGGTTGGGACAACGGATTTGTCTGGGCCCTGCCCTTGGCGGACTCTGCAAACGATGCTGAAGCATGGGTATCGTACATGCTCTTTCTTTTGGCCCTGTACCGCGGCCTGCCTCCCATGGAGGCCATGAAGCTTGCGGTGCTGGCCACGGACGAGGCAAGCCTCGGGGCTCGGCTCGCGCGCACAGGTACCGATATTGCCGAGGGGGATTTGGCCATCGTTTCCGCCGCGGACGTCTACCGCTACGTGCTCAGCAACGAGTTCCGCGTCATGCGCGAGGAGGCCCGGGCTACCCGCGATAGCTCAATTGCAGAGGAGTCCTTGTGAGCGATACACCCATGGACCCTAGCAGTGCCAAGCTGCCGGAGTATGACGACCCTGAGGCTACCCGGCCGCATGATGCCCTTGCGCCCATGTCCGCGCCGCTGTCCACTCCTGCCGTAGTCCCACGTTCTGAGGCGCGTATGGACCCCTTGGTGGAGGTTTGGGCGTGGCTGGCAGATGAGTTCGCGGACCGCGGGACCGCCGACCCTGCAGGCTTGCTGCAGCTCTCCGAAGTGCTGGCCCTCTCGGGCCACCGCGACGCCGCGCGCGACACCGCTCGCTCGGCCTTTGAGCGCGCACCTACACGTGTTGCAGTCGCGCGACAATTCCGCGCACTGGCTCCGGCCGCAGAGCGCGCAAGCAGCGCCTACGCCGAGGCGCTGTCGGCCGAAAGCGGGCCCGCACGGCTGCACGCCTTTGTTCATGCGTGGCTTGCGGCGCACCTTTCTGGAAGTCCACGCCCACTCCCCATAGCCAATGTTCCAGTGGCGTCTTGGCTCGGTGCATGTGCCAGTGGCGTCGCGGACCCAGATGCGTTGGCGGATGTGGTTCTAGCCGCCGATTACGTGGCCCAGCTGCAAACCGATAGCTGGGCAGTAACGTACCCTGCGGCCGCTGCAGTTGCGACCGGACTGCCGCGCGAACCGCAAAAGATGGACGCGGCGTTTGAGCGCCTGCTTGCCGCCTGCGAGAGCTCGCATGAGCTCAAGCCTGCCCTCCCTTGGCTGCGGCGTTGGGCAAAGCTTCCCATCGCAGACGCAACAAGCGCGAACGATACCGCAAGCCCCGATGAGCCAGTACTCGCAGCGTTACTCGCATTGCAAGGTGGAGGCGAAGAGGCCCTGGCACAATGGCTGCGAGCACAGGACTTCGGCACATCAAACGTCCACGCCCAAACACAGGCTGATAATGACGCGAGCCTCACCCACCGAGCGGATGCCGAGCGTCTTCTCGCGCAGGTATTTGAATCCGAGATGCCCGGTGTGGCACTCCGTGTCGAAGCCCTTGTTTCACCCACCGACGAACGCATCGCGCAGCTTGCGGCGTCTGCCGATCTCCCGTTGGCAGAGCGAGCACAACTTGAATCACTCCTAGAGCAGCGCCGCATGCTGGCGCTCCCCGATGAAGCGCGCAGGAGCTTGGTTGCCGAAGCGCTCGCGCGCATTTATGAAGCTCCGGAGATCGCGCCGCTTCGCCCTCCACTCGATGCATTTCAGGGTCCAAGTGACGACGCAACGGAGCGACGAAACCAGTTGCTCGCAACACTTGGCTCTTGGGTGGCGGCAGACCCCAGCGCTCTGCAAGAACAAGCAAATCTCCTCGTGACTCATCATCCCAGCCATCCTGCTGCTGTCTATGTCGCCGGCCTTTTTTCAGATGAGTCTTCGCTCCCGGCCGATGAGACAACACGTCGGCTCTACCTATCGTTGCTGGCCAAACAAGGGGCGCCACCCGCGGGTTTTGAGCCCACGGCCTCCGAGGCTCTTGCTGCAGAATGGGTCACGCGAGAGCGCGCGGGCAACGGCACCGACGCGCAACGGCGAGACTGGGCCGAGCGCGCCCAGAAGCTCTGCGCCGATTCCCCTTGGGTGCAGCGCTACACCGAGGAGCTGGCACGCATGGACGGCAACGACCTCTACGCGCTGCTCGCGCCCACCGACGAGACTGCCGCAGCTGAGTCGCGCGGCGACATTCAAGAGGCGCTACGCCTCACGCTTGCACGCGTGCCTGCGGCTCAGACCACCGAGCAACAGAGTGCACTCTACACAAGCCTGGCGCGACTCTACGACGCAGCCGGTGATACAGAAAAAGCGAGGCTGTGCAGGCTCGAAGTCACCACGCGCAAAGCTACCCGCGAGCAGAACAGCAGCTAATACGCAGCCGTTTTGGCAAACGCCTCGGCAAACGCCGTATCGTAGTCACCTCGTGCGAAGTCCTCGTTTGCAAGCACAGCGCGCACGAACGCCATGTTGGTGAACAGCGGCGCGATGGTTGTACTCTGCAGAGTCTTGTCCAGCACCCGCAGGGCCTCGGCTCGATCGCTCCCCCACGCCACCACTTTGGCAACCATAGGGTCGTAGTACGGCGTGACCTTGCTGCCAGCCACCACGGCTGACTCGATGCGCACGGTGTCATCTAGGCGCTCACCCGCGCCGCCACACCACGAGAGTTCCGTCACGTCGCCAGGTTTGGGCATAAAGCTCTTCTTGGGGTCCTCCGCGTACACGCGTGCCTCGATGGCATGCCCCTTCGGCGTCAGGCCGCTCCAGTCGGGGAGCTTCTCGCCGCTCGCCACGCGCAGCTGCCACTCGACCAAGTCCAAGCCGTAGACCATCTCAGTCACGGGGTGCTCCACCTGCAAGCGCGCGTTCACCTCCAAGAAGTACAAATCGCCATTGGCATTGGCGATAAACTCGCACGTGCCCGCGCCTACATAGCCCACGTGCTTGACCACGCGAAGCGCAGCCTCGAACAAGGCGGCACGACGCGCTGCGCCCTCCTCGCCATCAAAAAAGGCCGCGGGTGAGGGGGATTCTTCAACAATTTTCTGATGACGTCGTTGCAGACTGCACTCGCGCTCACCCAATGCAAACGCCTGGCCGTGCGTATCGCAAAACACTTGCACCTCGATATGCCGAGGGCGGCTCACGTAGTGTTCCAAATACACACGGGCGTCGCTAAAGCTAGCCCTCCCACGATCACTGCAAGCTTGTAACGCCTTGGCCATCCCACTCTCATCGCGCACGACCTGCATGCCGATGCCGCCGCCGCCGCCTACGGCTTTGACGACCACAGGGTAGCCCACGCGTGCAGCTGCCGCAGTTGCAAACGCAATGCCCTCCTCCGTGCCTACGGCAATAGGCTCGTCGGTACCAGGCACTGGCGAGGTGCCTGCCGCGCGCGCGACGCTGCGGGCCTTCATCTTGTCGCCGAATGCGTCGAGCACATCGGGCGTAGGCCCAATAAACACGATACCTGCGCCGGCGAGTGCACGCGCGAACCCAGAATTTTCGCTCACGAAACCATAACCAGGATGCACGGCTTGGGCGCCTGTTGCCCGAGCGGCATCCACGATGGCCTCTACGTTGAGGTAGGAATCTTTGGCCATGGCGCCGCCCAAACGCACGGCCTCGTCGGCCTCTTTGACATGCGGCGCGTCCACGTCCGCGTCGGAGTAAACGGCCACCGTTGAAATGCCCATGCGCTTGCAGGTGCGGATCACACGGCGAGCGATTTCGCCTCGATTGGCGACAAGAATTTTTGAAAACATGGCGCGCTCCTATATGCAGTCTACACGCGGTCACTAAACGAGGTAGTCGTTGTCTCGCAGCTTCTTCGGGATGTACTCGTCGGTGATGAACGAAATGCTCTTGGTAAGCAATCCGTCGACCTCCATTTTGAAGCCGTTGTGCAGCATGGCATCAATCTCTTTTTGCCACTTTTTGTCGGCAAACCACTGATATTTCTTCATCTGAGTTGCGCGCGCGATGTCCTCTTTGTTGAGGGCGATCTCCACCGCGGGCGGCAAGGTAAACTTCATGTAGTCGAATGAGGAGAGACCCAAGAAACGCACGCCCGGAACGGCCATACGCATGGACTCGTAAGCCAAGCTAATGCTGCCTTGCTTGAGCACGGAGTAGATGTAGAGCCCCCACGGATCATTGTCGACGAGCGCGTAGATGGGCAGCTTGAGCTCCTTGGACATACGCTGGAGCAAACGTCTGCTGCCGCGAGCGGCTTGGCCCTCGCTGGTCATGAGGATGCACTTGTTCTTCTCCCAAAACTTGTCTTCGTTCAGCCGGTGGAACACCGCTTGCTTCTCGACGAGCAGGATAAACTTGGCGTCCGTGCTCTTGAACTTGAGGTCGGCCTCTTCGCAGATGCTGGGGATGCCCCAGCCGCCACGGCCCATCTTGGAGAGATCGATGGTGTCGCCCGCGTCCTCGACCACCAAGCGCCCCACCATGAGGCCACGACGGTTCGCGAAAAGGTGCAATTCCTCACGTAGCGCGTCGATCGCGACCTCGAGGTCTTCGATGATCGGATCGCTCTCGGCTTGATCCTCGAAGGTGTTCTCCTTGGTGCCGCGAATCGTGTGTTTGGTCATGTAGAACATCTGACGGATGCTGACCGTCTTGTTCTCGTGCAGAAGTGTTTTGCAGCCCTGAGCGATCAGGAAGGTCTGCATAAATTTGCGCGCCATGTTCGTGTTGAAGAACTCACGCGACTGCGTGCGATCGCCAAGCTCAATGATGCGCTTCTTCTCGTTGAACGACACGTTCGTGAGCGAGCGCGTGCGAATTTCAATTTGCGGGTTGGTGCCCTTCTCGAGCGCACGCAACGATTGCACGGCGAGCTTCTCGATCTTCGCAAGCGTCTTGGCGTCGCGGTCCACCGTGATCGGCTTGTAGACTTTCGTCTCGACGACATTGTCTTTCTTCTTGGTGGTCGCCATGGCTCAGGCTCCCTTCTTCTTCTTTTTTGCCGGTGCTGTGGGCGCGGGCGCGGAGGATTTTTTGGTAGCCGCCTTGTCGGTTTGAATCTTGGCCGGCGCTGCTTTTTTGGCCGTGCGCTCTGTCACCTCAAACGAAGGTGGAGGTAGGGAATCGCCAGGTGGAAGCAGTGAGGGAATGGGCGCCGGACCGTCGTCGGGCTTGTCTTCCTTCACCATTTTTACGAAGTTGGGCAACGCCCCGTAGAACATGTTCTGGATCTCCAGCTTGTCCTTGGCGAGCAGTTCGCCGATGGCTGCGCTCACCTCAGGGATGTACCTGTTGAACAGGTTCATACGCTTCTGCTCGCTTTGCGCTTTTTCGCGCGCGCGCAGCCATGAGCCGAGCTTGCGTCCGGCATCCTGCACACCCAAGCGCAGCTCCTTTAGCAAGTCGTCGTAGTGGGCGACCGCCTCTTTGGCCTCGCTGGTGAAGGGCACCCAAACGCTCGCCAAGTGCACCACGATGGCTACGGGCCCTACAGGCAAGCTGCCTTTGGGCTGGCTAAGCTCGTAGATGCGCCAATTGGTGTCGTATACTGCCTCGCTGATTGCACAGGCTTTGGGCTGGTATTGCAGTGGCACGCGGTTGGCCAAACGGATGATTTCGGCCGACTCATCCGAAGGCATGCTGCCGCCGTAGGCAAGGCCTACCTCGACGACAAACGGATTGCCGCGATACACGGCGGGAGGGCGTGTGCTGGACGCAAAAAACTCGGCGTCCGGAAAGCGCCTGCGCAGGCCCGTGATGAGCAATTCTTCGCCTATAGGCACAACGCAACTGGCCGACGGCGCAGGCACGCGCGCTTCACCGAGCGCTTTGTAGAGCTTGTCCAAAGGCTCACCGCGCAGCTCCGTAGACATCATTTTGGGCGACACCCCCGCGATGCTGCAAACCGATTCCGCAACCGCCGGACCAACGCGCGAGAAGTCCTGGGTGAGCACGTCTTTGACGGTGCGACCCTCGGTCTCGTGCAGCATCATCTGCAGCATTCCGAGCTCAACCCCGTGCGGGTGGGGCTTTATCTCCTGCGCTTCTCGCGGCAGCTCATCTGCGACGCGTGGGTACACAACAAGCTCGCCTTTGGGAGGCGAATACCGGAGCCCCAGGTGCGGGTTTGCCACCACGGTTTGCTCCAAGTACGAGTCGACTCCCGTGCGACCACCGCGGTAGGCCGCCACGAGCTCAAGCTCAACACGCGTGCCATGCTCGCCGTCCCAGTCCACCGTGGTTTCGCTTACAATGTCAGGCTGATTGCGCTTAGTGTCGATGCGCAACTCGATGCGATGCGCGGGCTTTCCCTTGCCGATTTTAGAGGTAATCACCACGGCTTTTCCCGTGGTGAGTTGGCCGTAGAGCCCTGCCGCAGAGATGCCGATGCCTTGCTGACCACGGGACTGCTTGAGTCTGTGAAACTTCGATCCGTACAGCAGCTTGGCGAAGATCTTGGGCATCTGCGCCTT
>JAYWGI010000436.1:0-1626 GCA_043779025.1 Myxococcales bacterium | reverse complement strand
GTGCACGATCAGATTCTCGCCAAGTACCCCGGGGCCAGGGGTATCCGCGCCCCTCAAGAGCTTGAGGCCGCCATAGGCGTCCAGCTTATGGGCTACCGCGATACCTTTGTTGAGGTCGGGGTAGACCTGGCCGTGAGTTTGGCGATTCGGCATCCGTTCGTGGACGGCAACAAGCGAACGGCGGTGGGCGCAATGTTCACGTTTTTTGACTTGAACCTGATCGACTTTGAGCGCTCGGACCCGCGTGCAATGGCCAGGGCAATCGAACAAATCGTGGCCGACCCTGGCGATCCACTCAAGTGGGAGAAAGCAGACCTTGTGGCCTACGTTGAATCCCTAAATCCTTTCCGACTGGACCGTTAGGCCGCTCTACTGGTCCACCCTACGCGACCCGTGCCCCATCGGCGCCCTGCCCTTGCTGCGGCCGGCGTAGACCTTCTCGAGCACCTCGACCCATTCAGGCTCGGTCAGCTTCTCGGCACCTGAGTACTTGCCGTCCTTGACGATAAGCACGGTTTCGCGAAGGCGAGCGTCACGAGGCTTGCCACCAACAAACACGCGGATGGCCCGACGAAGTCCGCTGTCTTCGATGTCTAGAGCTTCCTCCAGCACCTCGGCCACCGGGTCATGCGCAGGCACATCGCTCGTGCGCGCTGCTGAGGGAGAGGCGTTGCCTGCTGCGCCGTCGACCATTTCGCCTTCGCCGGTAATGAGCCAGACCGGCGACACACCCGCTGCGCGGGCCAGTGCCATAAGCGTGTCAGCGCCCGCCGACTCAACACTGCCCTCCCGCAAGCGCGACTTCATTGTCCCGACGGTGCTCCTGTGCATATCGGCTTCAACGGACCACTTAGAAGCGTTGCCCCCGAACCGGGAGTCGATCACCTGCTGTATGCGCTCTAAAAGGATGCTCACGTATGTAGCCTAGCGTTTTTCTCGACGATAACAACGTCGCCATTTGACAACATATGTTCCCCGTGTAACAGGTGTTGCCATGAACATCGGCGACACAATCAAGACCAAGCGTAAACAACTTGGCTTGTCTGCCCGCAAGCTCTCCAGAAACGCAGGCGTTTCTTCGTCTCTGATCGCCATGATTGAAAGTGGTGCAAGGGGCGCTCGCCTGTCACTGGATTCCGCAGAGAAGATTGCGGCTGCGCTGGGGATATCGGTTGGCGAATTGTCGGGTTTCGGCCAGCAGGAGCCCATCAAGTGAGCACCTTCCTGTTCTTGCTTGCCGCCATGACACGGCAGGCCGGCGACACCGTGCCACCGGTAGAGCTTGCCTCTGCCGCCGCAGACCAGATCGCAGAGCAAGGCCCGCTCTTTGCCAGCGACACGGATGGCACACTGTCTGCGGCAATCGTCGCCGTCACCATGTGGGAAGAGTCGGCATTCCGCATGTCGGCGCGTGGCGACAGCGGCCGGAGCTACTGCGCCTTCCAGGTGATGCTTGGCAACGCCAAGACGCGCGAAGGCTGGACCGGCAAGGACCTAGCAGGTGACCCAGTCAAGTGCGCCACGGTCGGCTACAGGCTGCTGAAAGCGAGCGTGGCATCCAAGTGCAAGGCCCCGCTTGCCGTGTACGTGGCAGGCCACTGTAGCTCCAAGGCAGGCCATGCCATC
>JAYWGI010000435.1:0-4468 GCA_043779025.1 Myxococcales bacterium | reverse complement strand
TCGGTGGGAGTTACAGCGGAGGACGGGGCAGCTCCTGCAAGCACATCCTGGTGTCCGAAGGTAATGATCTCTCGCTTTAGACGCACCTGCATGCGGTTGAAAGGCTGCGTACCCGAGTAGCTGCGTTTGAACTCCATGTGAGCGGTGGCAGGATCCGAATCCAGATAGGTGCAGAACGCATCGCACGCTTCTTGGCTGCCTGCCACGAACAGGTTGATGCCCTCCGGCGCCAACAAAATGGAGCCACGAAGTCCTCCGTTTTTGCACATGGAGAGCAACTGCACTCGACGAGCTTCGAGCTCATCGAGTGCCGTGAATCGGTAGCTAGCAAGGTTGACGATGCTCATCGCGAGCGCGGACTTACCATGCTTTGCGGCCGAGGCAGCGCGGACTACAGGCGTGTCGTGCATGTGGTGCTTTGGAACTGGGTGACGCCACAGACTTGGGGTGAATCGCAGTAGAAAAAAGACAACGCCCCCGGGAGCTTGCGCTTCCGAGGGTGTTGTTCTCACTTTGGTGACCCCAACGAGATTTGAACTCGTGTTACCGGCGTGAGAGGCCAGTGTCCTAACCGCTAGACGATGGGGCCAAACACTCTCTACTTACAGCACTACCACACACACACATCTGCTGCGGTTGGGGAACTAGGATTCGAACCTAGATAGGCGGAATCAGAATCCGCAGTCCTGCCATTAGACGATTCCCCACTTGTGTGGGAAAGGGCAAAAGACGCCCTCGCAGCAGGCCGGCTTATGCCACGCGAAATTCCTTTGCGTCAAGCGTTCGTGCGCGGAGTCCGTACTTTTCCGATGCATGGGTTTATTCATTGCGGTCGTGAATCCATGTCTTGACCGACCATAGATTCGGCTTAGCTTGCGGCCCATGAAAATTCGTCCCCTTGCCGATCGTCTCGTCGTGCGCCGCAGCGTCGAAGAGACCAAGACCAAAAGCGGTCTGTTCATTCCCGACACCGCGAAAGAGAAGCCCCTTGAGGCTGAAGTTGTCGCTGTGGGCCCAGGCAAGACCATGAAGGACGGCAAGGTGTTTCCGCTCGATGTAAAGGCGGGGGACAAGGTGTTGTTCGGCAAGTACGCCGGCACCGAGGTAAAAATTGACGGCGTGGAGCATGTTCTGCTCCGCGAAGACGATGTGCTAGCCGTTTTCGCCTGAGCACGTCGCGAAACAAATAACTGCATTCTGCACGAACTGAAGGAAATACAAAATGAGCGCAAAGCAAATAGTTTACAGCCGCGGCGCACGCGGCCGCATCTTGTGTGGTGTCAACACGTTGGCTGACGCGGTCAAGGTCACGCTGGGTCCAAAGGGGCGCAATGTGGTTATCGAGAAGAGCTACGGCTCGCCCGTTGTCACTAAAGACGGTGTCACCGTGGCAAAAGAGATCGAGCTCGCCGATAAGTTCGAGAACATGGGCGCTCAGATGGTGCGCGAAGTTGCCTCGAAGACCAACGACAAGGCGGGCGACGGAACTACGACGGCTACTGTGCTCGCGCAGGCGATCTACACACAAGGGCTGATGCTGGTTGAGGCCGGTCACAACCCCATGGATATCAAGCGCGGCATCGACAAGGCGGTCGAGGTCGTGGTGGCCGAGATCAAGAAGCTCGCGATCCCCACGCAGGACAAAGAGCACATCACGCAGGTTGGAACGATAAGCGCAAACGGCGACTTGGCAGTGGGGCAGATGCTCGCCGAAGCCATGGAAAAGGTTGGCAAAGAGGGCGTCATCACCGTCGAAGAAGCCAAGGGCATGGAGTCTGCCTTGGAGGTCGTCGAAGGCATGCAGTTCGATCGCGGGTACTTGAGCCCCTACTTCGTGACCAACACCGAGAAGATGACGGCTGAGCTCGAGAATGTGGCCGTGTTGCTCTCCGAGAAGAAGATCAGCTCACTCCAAGAGATCTTGCCCATTTTGGAGCAGGTGTCACGTGATGGCACCCCGTTGCTCATCGTCGCCGAAGACGTAGACGCCGAAGCGCTCGCGACATTGGTCGTGAACCGTTTGCGTGGCCTGCTCAAGGTCTGCGCGGTGAAGGCGCCAGGCTTTGGCGATCGCCGCAAGGAGATGCTGAAGGACTTGGCCGTGCTCACGGGCGGAACGGTGATCTCCGAAGAGCTGGGCATGAAGCTTGACCAGGTGCAGATCTCGCAGCTGGGCCGTGCCAAGCGCGTGAGCATCGACAAGGACAACACCACGGTGGTGGACGGCGCCGGCAAGGCGGAAGACATCAAGGCACGCTGCGAGTCGCTCAAGAAGCAGATCGAGAACACGACCTCGGAGTACGACAAAGAGAAGCTTCAGGAGCGCCTCGCGAAGCTTTCGGGTGGCGTCGCGATTGTCAAAGTCGGCGCGCATACCGAGACCGAGATGAAGGAGAAGAAGGCTCGCGTTGAAGACGCGTTGCATGCCACGCGTGCAGCCGTGCAAGAAGGCGTTGTTCCTGGCGGTGGCGTTGCGCTGATTCGTGCAGCCAAGGCGCTCGACGGCCTCAAGCTCGACGGTCATCAGCAGTTCGGCGTGAACCTGATTCGCAAGGCCGTAGAGGCACCGCTCCGCCAGATCGCCAAGAACTGCGGCACGGATGCCTCGGTGGTGGTCGAGAAGGTCAAAGAGGGCTCCGGTAACTTCGGCTTCAACGCTGCCACCGAGGTCTTCGAAGACATGGTTAAGGCCGGCGTCATCGACCCCGCCAAGGTTGTACGCTCGGCTCTCGAGTTCGCCGCAAGCGTGGCGGGCATGATGCTCACGACGGAGGCAATCATCGCCGACAAGCCAAAGCGCGAGTCGGCCGGAGCCGGGGCAGGCGGCGGCATGGGCGGCATGGGCGGCGGCATGGGCGATTTCGACATGGACTGAAGAAGTACGGCGTGGCCGGGCTGTGACAGCCTCGGCGTCGGTCGGTTGTCCTCGACGTGTAAGAACACGCCTGCGGGAACCTTCCTAGCCGCGGCTGCCTCAGCTCCAGCCACGTCGCACTTCTTGGCAAGGGGCCCTGCTTTTCTTTCGGAGAGCAGGGCCCCTTGCGTTTGGACTCGCGCTTTGCGCTTGCGGTGGGAGCTGGGCTCGCGCTTTGCGCTTGCGGTGGGAGCTGGCCTTGCGCTTCGCGCTCGCGGGGTTGGCTTGCGCGGGGCGTGGCTTGGCGTAGGCTTGCCGGATGACGTTTCGATTTATGGTGCTGGTGGGTTTGCTTTTTAGCTCTTCGGCGTTTGCGAAGAAGCTCCCAAAGGCCGAGGGCACGTTGCTGGAGGCACCGGAATTTGTGGCGCAGGCGGACGGCAGCTCCGAGCTCACGTTTCTGATGCGTGGTGCGCCCCCGCAGCCCAATTTGCAGGGGCAGGGAGAGCGGTGGCAGTTGCAGTTTGGTACGCCAGTGACTCTTGGCGTGCAGGCGAAGCGGCCGTTGCTTACGGAGGCATTTGGTGGCGCGCTTCAGAGCGTGCGTACCGTGCACCAGAAAAAGAGCGTTGTTGTGTCGCTTTCGGTACGGGCAGGGACTGTCCCTACGCTCAGTGCCGAATCACCTTCCGGCGATACGCTACGGGTGCATGTACACATTCCGGCGGCGGCGCCAGTGGACATACCTGGGCCGTCTGCGAAGCAGTAGACCAGCCGCCGCTTCGGCCTCAGCGGGAAAATTGTATCAGGTCATGACGCAGTGCTTCACTGTCTCTAGTCGGAGCTGCTCGTGCCGCCGCCAGCTCCCCCTGTACCGCTGGCGCCGCTGCCACCGCTCTGAGGCTTCGAGCTGGAGTAGAGGTCCGCGTACCAACCGCCTCCTTTGAGTGCGAAGCTGCCTCCGCTGATCTTACGCTTGGCGGCGGTAGCGCCACAGGAGGGGCAATCTTGGAGCGCTGGCGCTGAGATGCTCTGAAAAGCTTCCCATTGGTGATTGCAGGCGGCACATCCGTATTCGTAGGTTGGCATAGAATCGACTCTCGTTAAGGCGCTTGGCCCCGCACTGTCAAGGTTCGAGCGGAGGCCTGTGGATAACTTGTGTGTAAAATTCCAACATTTGCCTGCGTCTGCGGGCTTGCGCGCGCTCCGATGGAGGCGTAGGTCCATGGTTGAAGTATGGCCCTATGTGACGTGACACCACATCGCGGCAATGTTCACTGCAAGATGCCGTCGGCTCTACGGCGACCCAGAGGCTCCTCCAAATGAAACTCAAAAAGCTCGAACTCGCTGGTTTCAAGTCCTTTGTCGATCGCACCGTGGTCAACTTCGATCATGACGTGCTCGGGATTGTAGGGCCGAATGGTTGCGGGAAATCCAACATCGTCGACGCCATCCGATGGTGCATGGGCGAGCAGTCGGCGAAGCACTTACGCGGCGCCAAAATGGAAGACGTCATCTTCAACGGCTCGGAGTCGCGCGGAGCGCACGACATGGCTGAGGTCACGCTTACGTTCGAGAACAACGACCCCGCCGAGTTGCCGCTCGAGTACCAGG
>JAYWGI010000434.1:0-4487 GCA_043779025.1 Myxococcales bacterium | reverse complement strand
CTCTCGCTGAAGCCCAACTTTTGGGCCACGGCATCGACGCGGGACTCGAGCTCATCGCCGCGCGCGTGATGATAGCGCTCTTGCAAGTCGGCCAAGTGGTCGAGCTTCTCCTCGCTGCCACATGCAGCGTCTTCCATGGCTGCTTGTAAGTCCTTGCGTAGTGCAAGCAAATCATCGAAGCCTCCAAAGAATGCCTCTTGCACCGTACCACTGGCTTTGAACTCATGGCTCTGCCGAAAGTACCCCACGCGCGCATCGTTCTTGCGAATCACTTGGCCATGATCGGGCGCAAGCTCGCCCACGAGGATGCGCATCAGGGTGGATTTTCCCGCTCCGTTGGGCGCGACCAATGCCACGCGCTCCCCGGCCGCGAGCCGAAAGTGAATCCCCTCGAACAGCGTGCGCGCACCATAGCCATGGCTCACGCTCGCGACCTCAAACAAGCTCAAGACAGGTCTGCCTTGGCAAGCTCAGCGCTTAGCTCCGTGAGCAATTCTTTGGCGCGCTTGGAGACCTTCTTAGGCACGGCAATCTGCACCACTGCAAGCAGCTCACCCTTCGCGCGACCATCCACCCGCGTGATGCCTTCGCCGCGCAAGCGCAGCACATCGCCGGGCTGCGTGCCCGCGTCAATCTTCACCTCGCGCGTGGCGTTCTCGTCATCGGCGCGCAGCACAGGGACGTCAATCTGGCCGCCAAGCACGGCGATGCTGTAGGGCACCGAGAGGCGCACGACTACGTCGGTGCCATCGCGTTCAAACGTTGGATCTTCGCTGACCTCGATGTCGACGTAGAGATCGCCCGCCTGGCCGTTGGGCGGCGCAATGCCCTGCCCGCCCACGCGCAAACGCTGACCGTTGTCGATGCCCGCAGGCACCGCCACCGTGACTTTGCGCACCTCTTCGACCTGCCCCTGGCCTTTGCATTCTTTGCATGGCTTGGTGATTTGCTTGCCACGGCCGCTGCACTTGCCGCACGTCTGCGAGAACATCATAAAGCCGCGGGCGGTTTGCACCTGGCCGGCGCCGCGGCATTGCGTGCATACCTCAACCTTTCCATCAGGCGCGGCGCCCGTGCCCTTGCACGGGGTACAGGCTGCGGGTACGCGCAAGCTCACCTCACGCTTGCAGCCAAACGCGGCCTCGCGCAACGTGATGCGCTGACCGATGCGCACGTCCTGGCCGCCGCGCTGACTGCGCCCACCGCCGCCTCCGCCAAAGCCTGAGAACATCTCGTTGAACAAGTCCTGCATGTTGCCGAAGATGTCCGCCCCGCCGCCACCGCCCATGGCGCCCTCCAAGCCCTCGTGGCCGAAGCGATCGTACACGCTGCGTTTTTGCGCGTCGTTCAGAACTTGGTAGGCCTCGGAGGCCTCTTTGAACCGCGCCTCCGCCGTCGCGTCGCCGGGATTGCGATCGGGGTGGTTTTTGACTGCCTCCCGCTTGTAGGCCTTTTTGAGATCGTCCTCGGACGCGTCTTTGGACACACCCAGAACCTCATAATAATCGCGCTTGGAGGCCATATCGTTGGGCGCGATAGGTACGCACCCCAAAGGCCAATGTCAACGCGGCCCTTGGCCCTCAGGAGCCTTGATGCCCGAGCCGCGCTTCGAGTTCCTGAATACGGCAATCACGCACAAAAAGCTGGCCCTCATACTCTGCAAGCTTTTGGGCGAAGGCCTGGAGCTCGTCGGTGTCTGCGTGCTCCTGTGCCCCCTCATCCTGCGACGACTCGACCGGTGCCAGCACTGCGGCGGGCGCGGGCAGCACCAGCGCTTGCCTGGCGAGACGCACGGCTTCGTCGCGCTCCGCCGCGACCTCGCGCGCACTTGCCGCCAGTACGCCCAGCTTGAGCTCCAACGCGGCCACCTCCTCCTGACGCTCCACCGCGATCTCGGCGAGTTCTCGACGAAGCCCGTGCAGCTCGGCCGCACTTGCGACGTCGGGCATGGGCGCGGGAGCTGCGAGAACAACAGGTGCGCTCTGCACTTGTTCCGATTCCGGAACTTGTACAAGCGTGTAATTGCCCAAGTCGAAGTTCACCGAGGAACCCGCGACAACATACAACGAAGGCTCAGGCTGTTCCGCGAGTTCGGGGTCCACAGAGAACTCGTCCGTCTCGCTCTCGCCCAGGCGGGCATGCGCCACCGCACTGAAGGGTGAGCTCGCGTAGGCTTGCACGTATTCAAACTCGCTGGCCACGCTCTCGAACAACTGCGTGTAAGGCACATGCAATGCATCCGGTCGAATCACCGCAAGAATCATGCCGTCGAAGCCCAGTACGCGGCGCGCAAGCCTGAGCGCCGCGGCCCAGTCGCCCATGCGATCGGCATTGGGCACAACTACGGTGTCGTAGCTCGCCACACGCACGCCCATCGCATACTCGGGGCCTGGCATCGCACGCGCACGCAGCACGCGCACATGCTCGGCGCTGTGCTCCTCCTCAAAGGCCTCCGCGCGCTCGGCGTCGGGGTCGAAGACATGAACATGCTTTGGAGCGCGCTCGAGCAGCGCGCCCGTAAGCGGATGGTCCACGGCGCCAAGCACGGCCACGCGCCGCCCCGCAAGAGCGCTATCCCAAAGGAGCGCGAGCGACGAGGCGAGCATGGCAGGTGGTTGGCTCATGGAGTTTGGCGGGCGGCGCAGCGTGCGCTCAGAGCTCTTTGTCGAGGCTCGAAGGTTCGTGCTTGTCCATGCTGCGCACCATCGTCGCGACATCGACGAATGCCGACGCCGGCACGCGCATCACGGAGCGCACCGTCTTGCCGTCAATGCTGGCGCCGAACTCGCTCACCTCTGCGGTGGGAGACCGCTCCACCGAGTCCATGAGCGACATCACTGAGCCGACCATCGACATGGCCTTGTCCTTGGCGTGCGCCTCCACAATGCGTGCCACCGGGGTCATCAAATCGGTGCGCATGAATCCAAAGCTACGCTCGGTGCCTTCACCCCGCGCCTTGAACACGCCAACATTCGCAACTTTGCTACCTGCCGCAGTGGTGCGGCGCAGAACCGTCGCGAGCGTAGGGAGATATAGGCCGCCCAAGAGCACACGGCCACCCATAAACGGCACCTCAGCGACATAGAAGTCGGTCTGCACATCATCTTCTTTGCTGGTCGCCTTGGCGCCCTTTGCTGTCTTTGCAGACGCAGCCAACAGCTTGCCCTCGCGCATACGAATCACCGTCGCTCCGGCAAGCTCTGGAGGCAGTATTTTGGCTGCTACAAGTTCGACTTGGCTGGGGGCGCGCTTGGACTTTTCGGCACTCTTGTCGCCCGCCTTCTTCTCGCTCGAAGCGTTCAGAGCCTTCTTGAGGGGGGCCACGTCCGCAGGCAACAGCCATGCGTCGCCGTCATGCCACATCGCGGCGTAACCCGGAAACTCGCCCGACGTCACGTCGGGCTGTTTCTTGTCGCTCTCGTGAGCAACAAGCTTGGCCGCGAGCGCGCGCACCGAGCTGCCATCTACACCGCCTGCAACAGCCACTTGCGTGGTGTTGGCCAGGCGCTTCCCGACAACGGTGAACACATCCATGAACATACCCGCGGTCTTGTTGCCCTTCGACTCCTTTTCGAGCACGCGCTTGATCGCCGGAAGCGTTCGTTCAAGATATGCAGCGCTCGACACATCGCTGTACGAGGCCAGCATGGTCTCGCCAGGCTGTTGCTCAAACCAAGCACGGGCGTGGTGGCTTTTGGGCTCGGCAAAGCAGGCTTTGGTCATCTCCGAGCTCCGGCGCGGAAAGGTCTGCGAAAAATCGGTACGCATGCCGCTCGGGTCCACCGCGATGTCCCACACGAAGTCCGACATGTCCGCCAACATGGCAAGCGAATCGGCCTGCATGGCGAGCATGTCGTCGCCGCCGGGAACCATACTGGCCAGTCCCTTGGCCTTGCCCCATGCATTGTCGAGCAAAGGCTGGCCTGCGTCCAAGTGCAGCTCCATGTGCACTTGCGCGGTGGGCCGCAACGCCATCACGGTTGTGGTGGCTACGGCATACAAGTCGCGCATGGCGCGCTCATCGCCGCACACCACGAAGCCCGTGTTCGAGATAGATGCAGTCTGCACGTCGCACTGCAGCTTGGTGTGCATCGCGCCATTCTCTTTGTCCAAAAAACGCTTGCGGCCTGGACCCACGTCGGTGGCGCCGGAGGTAAAGTCCTTGAGGGCGCCCATGTCACGAATGGCGAGCACCGCAATGCCCTGCACGGGCATCTGCTCGTCGCCCGCGAGCACCTTATCGAGGTTCGCATCTTTGTCGACGGTGACCAGCACGGCGCCGCCGCGCTCGAAGTCTACCGCCTTAGCGAGCTCCTCGCCGGAGGCGCCGAGCGACTCGGGCCCCATACCCACCCACGAATGCACAAGCGTGTAGCCCTGCTCCAAACCGTGCACGCGGGCGAGCACAACGGCATTGCTAGGCACACCGGGCAAGGCCGACGTGCCCACGAACGTGCTGCCCGTGGGCGCGGCGGCACCTGGCGATG
>JAYWGI010000433.1:0-4499 GCA_043779025.1 Myxococcales bacterium | reverse complement strand
ACCATGCTGCGTACGTATCGTCGTTGTTCTGACATGCGACTGAACTCCAGTGATAGCATTGCACGGGATGTCGCGGCGACCATGGAAAAACACGTTGCGCTGGTTGACCTTGCTCGCAACCGGGTTGTGCGCCGGTAGCCTTACAATTGCATTTCTGCGCGGAGTGTCACTTTCGGAGCGTGAGAGTGCGCAAGCGGGCGTTCCCGCATTGCGCATCGATGATCGCGAGCTCGAGCCTTTGCGCCGCGTCGATAGCCAATTGCTGGGCGAGGCTGCAACCGGCGTGGGTGAGCCCGAACGTGCTGTCGCGACTGAGCTTGCACTTCTGAACCGCGCTTACGCCGCGTACATGGCCCGCGGGCGAAGTGGGGTAGGCGAGAGTGAGGTACCGGCAAGGGTGGCACTTGTGCAGAAGGCGGTTGCAAGCAGCAGGGCTCAGGGGCCGTCGGTCGACCCCATGCGACCGCTGATGCGTCTGCGTGCGCAACAGTTCGCGCAGTTCGTATCTGAATTTGCACGCTCTCGTGCTGCTGGCCACGATCGCGAGGCTATGCTCGAGGTAGGGGCCCAGTTTCTCCTCCGGATGCGCGAGATCGGCTACATTCGCGACTACGAGACCGACCTCTCAAACGACGAGTTCGCGACGCTCTACAAGCTGGCGTGGAACAACAGTGTGAGCTTGGATGCAGACCTGGGGTGGGGGGGCGTTGAAAAGCCCACCACAGCCCCTTACAAGCTCACCCAGATGCATCGCGGTCTGATGTTAGCGCTCGCCATGCGGGCACCTGTGACAAAACTCTCCCCAAACGCCAAACCTGAGGATTTGCACCGTGCTCGTATCGACGTGCTGATGTCCAAAATCCAGGAGGCTGGCAAGTTTGACCCGAGCTATCCGGTGGACTACGCCATCGGGGTTGCCCATACCCTTGGGAAACGGCAGAGCGACGCCCGCGCGCGGTTTGAAGCCGCAAACGCGGCCGGCTTGGGGCCTGAGCTTCGAACGAGCGGATACTTGCTCCGCGCACGCTTAGGCCGCGTAGACTAGCAGCCTCATGGAGCAAGCCAAGACCTACGCCTGTCCGTCGTGCGCTTCCGGCATTGCCCTCGGCCATAAGTTTTGCGGGCGCTGTGGCGCCTCGGCCCCGCCCGAAGTTGCGCTTGGAAAGGTGTCGTACTACGGCACCATGCAAACTCCAGGGCGCGCGCGCATTGTGCTTTTGCGCGGCGAAGGCGTTGAGGGCTTAAGCTATCAGCTCAACGCCGAACACCACGTGCTTGGCCGTGACGGGCAGATCGCTTTCGGGGACGACGTGTTCGTCTCGCCCAAGCATGCGGACCTCTATTACCGCGACGGCGTTCTCTACGTGAAGGACGAGCAATCTCTCAACGGCGTGTATTTGCGCATGCGCGATGAGCGCGCCATCGAATTCGGCGAGACGTTCCTCATCGGTGACCAGCTGTTCCGCCTCGATGTCGTCACCGACGTTGCGGAAGCCCCGGACGCCCAAGGCACGTTTGCGAGCATTTCTCCGTCGACGCCGGCGCTGTTTCGCATCTCACAATTGCTCGAGGGCGGGGGCATGGGCTTGTCTGTAAGGGCGGTGTCGGGCGTGGTACGCATCGGGCGCGAAGGCGGGGAGATGAACTTCCCGTGCGACGCCTACTTGTCTGCGTTGCATTGCACGCTCGAGGAGCGCGGCGGCCGGGTGTGGCTCAAGGACGCGCAGAGCCGCAACGGGACTTACGTGCGTATCCGTGCCGAGATGGCCCTGCAGCATGGCGACTGTCTCTTCGTAGGCAAGCAGCTCCTACGCGTCGAGATCACGGCGTAGCCGTGGCTTGATTGGCCGCGCCACCGGGGCCAAACTTTGCCTCCAATGCGCGACAAACGACGGCTGGCGCGTAGCGACTCACGTCGCCGTTGTGGCTCGCAATCTCGCGCACCAGCGACGCCGAGACGAAGCCGTAATTGGTGCGCGTAGGCAAGAATAGCGTGTCTACCTCGGGGCCCAAATCGGCATTGGCGTGGGCAATTTGCAGCTCATACTCAAAGTCGGTCACGGCGCGTAGTCCGCGGACAATGACGCGGGCGCCTAGCAATCGCGCGTGTTCGATCAGCAATCCGGAAAACGAGTCTACCCGTACATTGGAGATATGAGCGCTTACGGAGCGAAGCAGCGCGAGGCGCTCCTCTCGGTCGAACAGAACATTGCGTGTAGGATGCACCCCTACGGCCACGACGACTTCGGAGAACAGCGACGCCGCGCGTTCGATGAGGTCCAAATGACCAAAGGTTACCGGGTCGAAACTGCCCGCATAGAGAGCGAGTTTGCTGTGACTCAAGGCTTGGCCCGAGGTGCAGGTGTGGCCTTGGCGGCGGGCTTTGGAGATGTTTGTGGAAGCGCAGGTGGCTTGGTGGCTGGCGCCGTCGCTGGCGCCGTAGCGGGTGCGGCAGCCGGTGCCGGAGGAGCTTGCGGTTGTGGCAGCGCCCCTGCCACCATGCCCATGGTGGGGTCGGCTTCTAGCCACAGAGCGCGGCCTCCGTCGGTCATGGTGACGCGGAAGGCTTGCATAAACCCGGCGCCCATCACGCCGCACAGGTCGATGGGCTCAGTCGCCGTGATGGTGGCGATGTCACCGCCACCAATGCCGGGAATCTTGGGCAGCTCAAAGCTCCCGGCACGCACCATGGGAATCACGCCTCGCTTGAAGGCCGCGCCCAGCTGGGGCTCGGGCTCCAGACTCGCGAGCGGGATGCCAGCCTTGGCCCAACCGGCGTCGGTAAGCCCGATGGGGTAGGGAGCTGAGGAGTCGACGCGAAATGCACATGGCGCATCGCTGGGGGCGCCCAACCCCAAACGCACGGCCATCCCGCCGCCGCGTTCGTAGCTGGCCGCGAGTTTGGTCGAGTCGGGTGGTGCGCTCGGGTCTGAGGTGCGGACAACGAACTGGCCTCCGCGGCGATCGAACGTCACATGCAACTGCCTGAGAAAATGCACGCCCAAAAGCGCTTTGATAGGTGCTCCCAATTGCTTGGAGAGTGCACTCAAATCCTGCGTCAGCGCTGGCACGTCCTTGACGCGCGCGGCCGGACCGAAGCCCACGGTGACCCAAGCGGGCTCTTTGCGGGTGGCAGCATCGACTGTGAGTTCTCCGATGCCGGTGGCCACCAAGGCGAGGCCCGGCTCCCCATCGATATCGATGGGGACGACATCGAGCGGGCCCGCTTCGGGCATGTCCAAAATGGCCACGGACGCGCCCTCGTGGGTGAAGGGTTTACGGCCGTGGCCTTTGCGCGCAAGCTTAACAACCTCGCGCGCCCAACCGTCCCGGACGGCCGCATCGCTGAGCTCTGCATCCAGTTCGTCGGCCGCATGCTCGGTATCGTGCAAGTACCAGTAGGCCCGAGCGCGCAGGGTGTGTGCATCCGTCCCGGCGACCCCTTCGAGTGCGCGCAGGGTCTCGCCAAAGTCTAGGCGAGCGAGCGCGATGCGCGCGAGTAGCGTGTGGGCCTCGGTGTTTTCCGGCGCTGCCTTGACGGCTGAGCGCGCACTCTCGATCGCATCGTCCAGGTCAAGCGTCTTGTAGCTGGCGCGCGCCCGGTTGAGCCATGCGTCTGCTGGGCTCGCGGCGGCGTTCAGCGCGGGGGCGCCCCCACCACACGCGAGCGGCGACACCAGCGCGCAAAACACCAACACGCTACGACCTCTGGACATCGATGCATTCATCAGAGCCAGAGGTCTACTCGACTGGGCGCTTAACCGTCCAGCACAGCCAGGATGCGCTCAGGCTTTAGTTCAAGCCTCGAACGCGTCATTGCCTCATATCCCACTAGGCGCGGCGGTTCGCGATCTACGCGAAGAGGAACAAAACGCAGTTGTATCGGAGGGCTAGAGCTTGGCCGATAGCTCAGCGTCACTGCTTTCTTGAGCGGAATCGCGGCCTCACAGATACGCAAAATGCTCTCTCGCACCTTTCGTTCGCCGTGGCAGATATCCCAGAGCTCGCGCAAGGACTGAGGCTTCACGGCGTCCAAGCAGCGTGCCCAAACTTCGCGAAGCGCGTCCACGTCGTGGTTGGCGCGGTGCGAGCCCTCGCGCGGGATTGCAAAGTGCGTGCATAGTGCATCTAGGCCATACGCAGGGGCGGCAAAGCAGCGCCTCGACAAGATGAGCGTATCCAAAGTGTGCGGTGGCGTCAGAGGAGCACCGATGCGATTGAATTCGGCTTGCAAAAAACCGAGATCCCACGGCACTGCGTGAGCTACCAACACGGCGCCTTGGAGCAACGCGCGAAGCCGTTCGGCGATGTCCGCAAACTGCGGACTGCCAACGAGCATCTCCGCGCGAATGCCATGCACGGCGGCGTTGAGCTCGGTCACGTCTCCCGGATGAATCAGCGTGTGGAAACGCTCCACCAGCACACCGCGTTCGAATCTGTCAGCGCAGATCTCGAGAACCCGATCGGTGCCTATGTCCAGCCCCGTCATCTCCAAATCG
>JAYWGI010000432.1:0-4524 GCA_043779025.1 Myxococcales bacterium | reverse complement strand
TTATCGTGAGCGCGAAACCCGAGGACCGTCGCTTGCTGATCGAAGAAGTGGCAGGCATCACCAAGTTCAAGGCGAAGAAAAAGATCGCCGAGCGCAAGATGGAGCAGACCGCTCAGAACTTGCTTCGCATTGGAGACATCGTAGCCGAGATTGAGCGCAACTTGGGCTCGCTCAAGCGCCAAGCTCAAAAGGCTGAGCGCTATGTGGCCTATCGCAAAGAGCTCGAGGACGGCCAGCTCCACGAGGCCTCGCACCGCTACTTGGAACACACCGCGTGGGTAAAGGCAGAGGCGCATGAGGTCATCGAACTCACGCAACTGTCGGACCAGGCGAGCTCCACGCTTACCGCGCGAGAGGCCGACCTCGAAACGCTGCGACTCCGCGCCCATGAGACCGAAGAGCGGCTTGAGGCGGCGACGTCGGTGCACTTTGCGGCCGACAACAAGGTGCGCGCCTTAGAATCCGGTATCGAGCGCACACATGACCGCGTGGCCAGCCTCGATGCGCGCAAAGTGCAAGCGGTCGACGAGCAGCGTTTGCTCTCGGAGCAGGCCGCAGAGCTCGAAGCTGAAGCGTGTGTTCTGCAAGAAAACCTGAGCTCGCTCGAAGATGGCGCGCGTGACGCGGAGGAGGGAGCAGACGAGGAGACTGCTCGACTGGACGAGCTTCGCGCCCGCCTTGAAGAGGCGGAGTTCCGTACGAGCGAGCTTCGTGCGCAGTGGTCTGCATTGCAAGCGCGGGCGAGCGGGGCAGAAGCGGCGCTTGCAGGCGTAGCTCGCCGCAAGACGGATTTGGAGGAGCGTGCAGCACGCGCGGCGCGCGACAAGGAATCGCTCACGCTCGACCGCATGGAGATGAATGAAAAGCTCGAAGAGCTCGCACGCGCGCTGGCCGACGTGAGCCCACAGGCCGCCGGCCCCGATGGCGAAGTTGTAGACGTGGCAGCGCTGACGGCTGAGCTGGACGCCGCTCGCGCCGCACGCCCGGGCGTAGACAAGTCGCTGGATGAAGCGCGCAGCGCGCTCAACAGCCGCGCCGCGCGTAAGAAGGTGCTCAGCGACATGCATGCGCGCATGGATGGCGTGGGGCAGGGCGTACGCGCGTTGCTGGGCGACAAGCAAAGCGATGTGCTGGGCTTGCTCTCGGATTATTTGGTCGTACCACCGACTTATGCAAAAGCCGTGGCCGCCGCTCTTGGCGATGCGCTAGGCGGCGTGGTAGCGCGCGATGTGCCGAGCGTGCAGGCGCGCGTATCCGCAATGGGAGAACGCGCGGGCAAAGTTGTGTTGTTGCCCAGCTCCTCGGTTGCACAGAATACGCCCATGGTGCTGCCCGCGGGTGGAACGAGCTTGTGGAGTTGTGTTCGCGCGGACAACGAAATCGCTGGCTATGCGCAGGCGGTGCTTGCAAACGTTTGGGTCGCTGAAAGCAGCGACTTGGCGGCCCGCGCTCATGCCGAACACGGCGTATGTGCGGTATCGCTTGATGGCGTGTTGTGCACCAAAGAGGGCGCAACGGTGCTTGGCGCGGATGCCGGCATGGCGGCGGCTCGTCTCGATATGAAGCGCGAACTCGATGAGTTGAGCGCCGCATTGCCCGAGGCGGAAGCCTCGCTCGCAGCCCAAAGTGACGCACATGCACAGCTTCGCACGCGCATCGCATCGCTGGAGGTGAGCGTGGACGCGGCACGCAAGAGTGCGCACGCGGGAGAGCTGTTGGTTGTCAACGCGCGCGCGGATCACCGTGCGGCAGAGGCGCGCGCGAGCGAGCTCTCTCGTCGTATCGAGGCGCTGTCCTTGGAGCTTGAGGAGCTTGTCGATGCGCAAGAGCTGGCGCAGCAGGAGGGAGATGCTGCGATGGCCTCCCTGGACGAGCTTCGCGATGGTGGCGACCATTTGCACGCCTCGCTGGACGAAGCCACACGGGTTTCCGAGGGCTGGCAAGAGCAGGTCGAGGCGCAGCGTTCGCGCGTCACCGATCGCAAAGTTTCTCTCGCAAGCTCACAGGAGCGAAAGAACGCGGCGCTGGCTACCATCTCGCGTGTGCGTCGTCAGGCCGATGATATGGCGGAGCGCGTCCGCCGTATCGATGAGGAAATTTCCAACAATGCAGCGGCTCGCGTGGCGGCTTTGGCCTCGCTGGAGGATACCCGCACCGAGCTCGCGGATGCCATCGACGCCGCCTACGCGGCGAGCGAGGGCTTGGGCGAGGTGCGTGCCGCGTACGAGTCGGCGAAGAGCGAGCTCGGAGAGCGCGATGGCGGGCTGCGCGACTTGCGCGCGCAGGTCGACGCTGCGCGCGCCGCGCTGACTCAGCACGAGATAAAGCTCGCGGAGCACCGCATGCATCTGAGCCATCTGCTCGAGTCGGTCGCCGAGAAATTCCGCGGATTGCGCCTTGAGACGGTGGTGGGCGACTACCATATGAGGCTTCCACCGGACGCTGAGCTGCGAGCGCGGATTGTGGAGCTCTCAGGCCTCATCGAGCGTATGGGCGCGGTTAACTTGGATGCCGTACGCGAGTACGAAGAGGCCGAGAAGCGCTTCTCATTCTACAGCGAGCAGAAGGCGGATCTGGACCGCGCCATCGCCGACCTCGAGAAGGCCATCGCGCAGATGAATAAGGAATCCAAGCGCTTGTTCCGCGAGGCCTTCGACGCTGTGAACGAGAAGTTCCAGGTCGTGTTTCCGAAGATGTTCCGCGGTGGTCGCGCTTCGCTGCGTCTTACCAACCCCGACGATATGCTGGAGACGGGCATCGACATCTTGGCCGAACCACCAGGAAAAAAGCTCTCAAGTATCGAACTCATGTCGGGCGGCGAGAAGGCTCTTACGGCGGTGTCGCTGATCTTCGCCATCTTTCAAATCAAGCCATCGCCGTTCTGCATCTTGGACGAGGTAGATGCGCCTTTGGACGAGGCGAACGTCGCGCGCTACAACGACATGGTGCGAGAGATGACGGATCGCTCGCAGTTCATTCTCATCACGCACATCAAACGCACCATGCAGATGGTCGACGTGCTCTACGGCGTCACCATGCAGGAACCTGGCGTGTCCAAGTTGGTGAGCGTGAAGTTGAGCGAAGGCGCCGAGCGGCGTCGTACTCCAGCACTCACGCAGGCCGCGGTGGCTTGAGACTTGGCGCACAGTTGCGTTATTGACCCGTGCTTTTCATCACGCAGAAGGGCATGCATGCGCTAGGAGCTACGTCCTGAGTCCCATGACGCCTGTAGCTCCTTTTGTTCCTGCGCGGCGTGTGCGCGTGCTGTTCATCAACGACACGTCGCGCAACGGTGGCCCGGGTCGCAGCCTGTACTTTATTCTGAAGTACTTGGACCCCGCGGTGGTGCATCGCGCGGTGATGCTGCCTCGCGCGGGCGTGATCAGCGGCATGTACAAGGATGATCATGTGGCCGAAGAGATCTTCTTCGAGTCGCGCCTGATTGAGAACCCGGTGGAGCCCTGGTCGAGAGCGATGACCCGCGAGGATTTCGGAGCGCCACTGCCGCTCAAAGGGCTTCGCGCAGTGGGCAACATCGCGCGTGCAGCCACAGGCCTGCGAGACCTCGCGAAGCGTCTCAAAAAGGGAGAGTTTGACCTCATCTATTGCAACGGCACAAACGCGTGCTTTGCGGGCGGGTGGCTTGCGCAAAAGAGCGGCGTCCCCGCCATCTGGCATGTGCGTTACACGTCGGTGCCCAAGGTGGCCGAGGGACTTCATACTCGTCTCGCTTCTGGGAAGAACGTGGCGCGGATCATTTGCGTGTCGGGCGCTTCTGCGAGCCTGTTCCATGGACTTGGTGACAAGGTGAAGGTGATCCACAACGCACTCGACGCCAGCACGTTTGCAGGAGACGACGTGCAGCCCTCGCTGCGTACGGAGCTTGGTTTTGACGCCCACACGGTCGTCTTCGGCAGCCATGGCCGCGTGCTTCCACGCAAGGGCTACATGGAGATGATCGACGCGGCCCAAGAGTTCTATGCGCAGGTCACGCCCGAGGAGGCCGCGCGCTCCCGGTTCGTCGTGGTGGGCGATACGCCCGAAGACTACACGCCAGATCACCTGGAGGAATGCAGGGCTCGCGTGTGTGCGTTGGGCATGAGCGAGCGCATTTACTTCGTGGGTTTCCGCGCCGATGTGCGGCCCTATGTTGCTGACTTTGATGTGGCCATTGTCCCAAGCATCTATGCAGACCCACTGCCTCGTGCGGTGATCGAATCCATGGCATGGTCGAAGCCCGTGGTGGCCTTCGACGTGGGTGGCGTTTCTGAGATGCTGCAAGACGGTGAGACAGGTGCGCTGCTTCCAGGGGCGCCGGCAGATGTCTCGGCGATGGCGCGCGCGATGGTGGTGTATTTGCGCGACCCCGCGCTTCGGCGCGCACATGGCGCTGCGGCGCGTGCGCGTATCGAGCAGAAGTTCGACGCACGCACTCAAGCCAAGGCGATTCAGGCCGAAATTGTGGCCGCGGCGCGTGCTTCGATGGGCTGAGCGTTGCGTTCGGCGATGCCATGAAGGCCCACT
>JAYWGI010000431.1:0-4528 GCA_043779025.1 Myxococcales bacterium | reverse complement strand
GGGGAATTGCAGTGGGCGACAAACGCTGCCTGCTGTTTCGCCTCGATACGGGCAGCATCTTCTCGGCCTCGCTTAAGTTTTTGCCTGTCTTTCGTGCGTGGCTCAAAGGCCAGGAGGACGCCACGGAGGCGGTCGCCTGTGAGCTCTGGTCGGTTCCGCGGTATGTTGCAAAGGACCGCCTGCGCAGTATGGATCTTCGACTTCGTACGCCCGCCGCCGTGGCCCCTGCCGATGTAGAACCAGAGGCTTGGCCGCAGTTTGTTTGCAACCTCAACGTAGGTCCAAGTGCGAGTTCGCGTCGCCTCACGGGCAACTCAGTGCCGCGCCCCAAAGCGCCCCTTAAAGATGTGACACTGGTAACGCCAAGCTTGAGCATGGAGTCCTGGACCTTCGTTCTCACAGGTCCAGATCCGGATGTGGTGACGCGGTTCGCACATGCTGTCGTCGAAGCTCACGGTGGGGCGCTTGCAAAGTCGACGACGCTCACGGCGAAGCGCGATGTCAACGACGTGACACGCCCCTGCGTGGTTCTGATGACGGAGGCCAAGCGCGGCCAAGTGGGCGTGGTGCTGTCCCGGCGCGACCCGGTCGAGGCGATGGAAAAATTGCTGCAGACTGCACGCTCAGAGAGCACGCTCTCGGCGCTTGATGCGTTTCGCGCCGTGGCGCGCCTGGTGTTTGAAGCGCCTTGTTATGCCGTCTCGGCTCCGCTCACGGAAGAAGGGTTGAGTGCCGCCGTCGCGGAGTTGCGCGCCTGGGGGCGCAGTGGTTTCGATGATTCATCGAGCAAGGAAGGCAGGGCTCCCCTCGGGGAGTGATTGACCAGCACTGTGAGCAGGACCGTGACCATGACAGACTCGACCCAAGGAAATATGACCGAAACTGATCGCCTCACGTTTGATGCCATTCACCCCTTGTTTGCCCCAGCGGGAGCTGCATTTTCTCTGCTCGTTCGCGTAGAGCGCGAGGCGGGCACCGATGTCGAACGCAGTGAGCGCTTCGATGGAGAAATCTGCCGCATTGGCGCGCACGCGAGCAACGACATTGTTGTGAGCGACCCGTCTGTGTCTGGCTTTCACTTGGCGCTGTCGTTTGAGTCGGGGTCGTGGCGCGTCCGCGACTTCGGTTCGCGCAATGGGGTTCGCCTGCACGGCATTCGTGTTCTGCACGCCGAATTGCCCTATCCTGAGGCCGTGGTGGAGCTCGGTGATACGCGCCTGCGCATTCGACAAGAGCCGCGCGCGGTCGAAGGAATGTTTACGCCGGACACCGCTCCGTATGAGCTGGTAGGCGAAGGTCCAGAGATGCGCAAGCTGCTCACGCGCGTGCGCAGGCTCGCCGAGAGCGGCGGCCCCATACTGGTGCGCGGTGAGCGCGGCACGCCGCGAGACGTGATCGCCTCGGAGCTTGTACGTTTAGGTGATCGCTCCAAGAACCCCTTCGTGATGCTCGAGTGCCGTGGCGTCTACGGCCAAGCGCTGAGCCAAGACCTGTTCGGCGTTGCCTCCACGCCGGGCGCTCTGGGGCGCCCCGGGGCCGTCGCGATGGCCCAAGGTGGCACACTGTTTCTAGACGAAGTCACGTCGCTCTCGGACGACGCACAGCGACGTCTGACCGAGCTGATTCGTCGTGGTACCTACCTGCGCGCAGGAGACCCGGAGATCCGAACCGCCGACGTGCGCATTATCGTGGGCACCGAGATGTCACCCGAGAACTTGGTGAACTCGGCCATGATGAGTGAGGACCTGCTCGCTTGCTTCTCAAAGGCACAGTTGACCATTGCGCCGCTGCGTGAGCGGGCGTCGGACATCCCATTGCTCATTCGCAAAAAAATTGATGAGACCGGCTTGCAGGAGCGGGCGCACGTGCTCACGCCGGAGGTGGTGGAGGAGCTCTGTCGCGCGCCATGGTCCGGCAACGATGCCGAGCTGCTACGCATGGTCGAGCGTCGCTTGCGTGAGGGGCAACCCAACGACCAGGCTGCTTCGAGCCTTTCGTCTCGCATCACGGAGCCTCCCCCTGCCAATGTAGACCTGCCCTTCCGAGCGGCCAAGGAAGCCATTGTCGCCGCGTTCGAACGCCAGTACGTGGGCACGCTGCTCACCTGGGCGGAGGGGAATGTAAGCCGCGCCGCGCGCAAAGCCAGCATGGATCGCATGAACTTGTATCGCCTGATGCAGCGTTACAACCTGAAGGGCAATGCCGAGCCCTGAACGCACGACCGCCTCGAAGAGAGACTCTCTTCGAGGCGGCTTTCACTGCGAGCACATCACATCTCGGTCGTGTAGCTCATGACATCAAACACGCCGATGAACTCGTCGAGGGTGAGCCAGTAGTAGCCGTTGGGGGTGTTCTCTGACACGCGTTGATTGTTCTCGGGCAGGAAGAGCGATCTGCGTGAATTATACATGCGAATGTAGCGCTGGCCGTCTTTTTTCTCGTATCCTACCAGTGCGTTGCAGTGGTGTTCGCTCATTCCTTTGAGCGGCGTCTTCAGTACCGTGCAGGCGACGAAGGGCTGCTTGTGGTCCTCGGCGGCGACGACGCGCCTCCATGCCGCCTCTTTGCGCCACTTGGCGACGAGCCCGGTTGTGACATGCACGCCCGTGATTCGGAACAGCGCAGCGTCGGCCATGCCGTACGCGCCGATCTTGTCGTAGCCGCCGTGGTCACGAGCGAAGGCGCGCTCGAGTACGGGGAACCAAAAGGTGCCGTTGCCCCCGCGCCCGAAAAGCAGTCGCCCTCGTTCGTCGAGCGGGAGCGTGTTCTCAATGTCGATCGTCTGTGCGACCTGCGTGTTGTAGCTGCCGTCCTCCGCCATTCCGAAGGTGTTCACCTGATAGCCAAGCTGGTTGCTGGTGTTGCGGTTGTTTACGATCTCGTAGCGCGGCTGAATCGCGAACTGAACGAACTCGGGGCGCGCATGAGCGAATGCCGCGGCCGCAGCGGCGAAGTAACAATTGCTCATGTTCTGAACCACGTCGTCAGCCTTCGGGCCATCGCTGTTCCAAAGCTTGGTGATCTTCGTGCGGCGCGTAGGATTTGCGAGTTCCTCCGCCTGTTTTGCAATCAACTCGGAGCGCCTTTTCGCCTTTTCCTCCTTCAGCTTCGTGAGATCGAGTCCGAAGAGAGTGAGCGCATCATCGCCCTGCGCGATGTCGCCTGCCGCGTTTACCTCAGTAGCGCAGCCTGCCACAAGGCTTGCTGCAGCGGCCATCGTGATCCATGTCAAGGTTGTTCGTGCGGTGCTCATAGGCCGCGGGATAGCGTGGGAATTCAGGCATGCAACTCGGTCGGCAAAGACTCTGACGCAAGGTGCTTCCGCCAACGAAAAAAACGCCCTCTTGCCAGATACAAGAGGGCGTTTATGCATCGCGTCAAAAAGCTACTTCTTCTTGGCTTTGCCTGCCTTGGAGCCAAGCAAATCGTCGGCCATCTTCGCGGAGCGGGTGGTCTTCTCCCAAGAGAATTCCTTACGGCCGAAGTGACCGTAGGCGGCCGTGGCTTGGTAGATGGGGCGAAGCAATTGCAGCTCGTCAATGAGCGCCTTCGGGCGGAAGTCGAAGTTGGATTCGACATACTTCGCAATCTTCTCTTCGGCGATGACGCCCGTGCCAAAGGTGTTCACGTACACACCCACGGGTTTGGCGACGCCGATGGCGTAAGCGACTTGCACTTCGCACTTGGTGGCAAGGCCGGCCGCGACGATGTTCTTGGCGACGTAGCGCGCGTAGTAGCAAGCGCTGCGGTCTACCTTCGATGGGTCCTTGCCCGAGAAGGCACCGCCGCCGTGACGGCCCATGCCGCCGTAGCTGTCTACAATGATCTTGCGGCCCGTGAGACCGCAGTCGCCCATGGGCCCGCCCACAACGAAGCGGCCCGTCGGGTTGATGTGGAACTTGGTGCTCTTGTCGATGAGGCGCTTGGGGATGATCTTGTTGATCACGAGTTCCATCACGGCCTCTTTGAGCTGGGCATGCTTCACGCTCTCGCTGTGCTGTGTGCTCACCACCACTGCATCCACGCGTACGGGCTTGCCGTCCAGGTACTCGAGCGTGACCTGGGTTTTGCCGTCGGGGCGGAGGAAGTCGACCTTCTTCTGGTGACGGATGGCCGCCAACTGCTTGGCGAGCTTGTGCGCCAAGTCGATGGGCATGGGCATGAGTTCGGTGGTCTCGTTGCATGCGTAGCCGAACATCAGACCCTGGTCGCCCGCGCCCTGTTCCTTGTGCAGGCCCTTGCCGACATCGACGCCTTGCGCGATGTCGGGGCTCTGCTGCTCCACGGCCGTGAGGACGGCGCACGTGGTGCCGTCGAAGCCGGTGTCGCTAGAGTTGTACCCGATGTCGAGCACTGCTTTGCGGGCGATGGTGGGGATGTCGACCCATGCGCTGGTGGTGATCTCACCGGCAACGACGAGCATGCCGGTCTTCGCGAGGGTTTCGCAGGCGACGCGCGCGTGCTTATCCTTCGCCAGGATCGCGTCGAGAACGGCGTCTGAGACTTGGTCGCAGAGTTTGTCTGGGTG
>JAYWGI010000430.1:0-1658 GCA_043779025.1 Myxococcales bacterium | reverse complement strand
CCGGCCCGGCGAAGCTTGAAGTCAGCGGTCCTGAGACGAAGCCAGTCGTCTACGGGTCGTCCAAGTGGGACTGCAAAGTCGAAAAGGTTTCGATGCAGGAAAACCCGGCCGATTTCATGACCATGGACCCGAACGCGGACGTCATCTTCCCCGGCGCACTCATTCGCGGCGATTCTCTTCAGAGCGGCTATCGCAACATCATCGCCAAGCGGGGCGCCGGTAACGTCACGCTCACGCTGGTGACGGGTGCTGTCGCGGGCTCGCAAACACGCGACATGCCAGAGCTGAAGTTTCAAGCGATGGTCGACGCTCAAAACGAGATCATTCAAGCGCTGAACGCGAGGGGCGCCGCCGTTCCCGCGCAGATCAGCCAGGAGGTCAAAGTCTTCGACTCGGCCGACGAGTTTGCGGCCCAAGCCGGTTTTTCAACAACTTACGGCGCGGGCCCGATCAAAAGCTCAATCAGCGCTTCGGTAGACTTCAGCACGCAAACGCGAAAATCCAGGATTTTTGCAAAAGTGGTGCAGCGCTACTTTACGATGGTGTATAACCGCTCAGGACTGGACCCAAACGCGTTCTTCGCCCCCGACGTAAATGTTGTCGAACTCGGAAAGCAAATCGGGCCATCGAGCCCAGCCACCTATGTCAAAAGCGTGACGTACGGCCGCATCGCATACATGATCATCGAGTCGGATTCGAGCAAAACGGAGCTCAAAGCGGCCTTCACCGGAGATTTCCCGACCACTACCGTGAACGTTGCGACACAAATGGCGAAGACGCGAAAGTCGGCGTCCATCAAAGTCATCGGATTGGGCGGCAATGTAACGTCCCTTCAGGATGCCGCGGCCAAAGCCGTAGAGTCATTGCAGGACGACACGAGGCAACCGCTCGCCGCAATGAGCTCACTTATTGCCGACAAGGACTCCGTGACTTTTGGCGACAAGAACCCGCCGCTGCCGATTTCATTCGAAATACGCAACATTGTAGACGATAGCGTCGTTCAGAACGCGGTCACGTCCGAGTATACGCGACGGTCGTGCTTGCCCGTTTTGGACGGTGGCAAAGTGAAACTTAGCCTCGATGCCACGAAAGCGACATACGACGGGAGCGGCAAGATGACCGCTTGGGCCGGCGCCCCTTCTTCCCCAAACAGCATCTACGGCGTAGAAAAGGGAGACCTCAACGGGAAGATTGCCGCCAAATTTATCTACGGAGATTCATATGCATCCGGCATAGACTGCGGTTTCGCTGTGAACAATCCGTACACGATTGCGATGGTGGTGCGAGCCGACGAAATCGTCCCCGTGTCGCGCGAGAGGACTTGTTTTCTTTGTAGCGGCACCGAGCCGACGCCTCCCCCGTGGCTAAACGACATACTTTCTAGCCAAGACAACGGAGCACGTCGCTTTCTTCAAATCGGCTGGGAGCAAACGTCCCAGTTGCACGTCGGACACGGTGACGCAGACCGTTTCTTCGCCCTTGAGCAGCAACCCGCGGGCCACGTTGTGTTCGTAAGTCACTCGCAGGAGTTGGGACATCAGGCCTGGAGCAATGGTGATTGGGCTTCCCCCGATTTACCGGTCCGTCGGGTAGAGAGAGTCTATGCGGCCACGTTGGCCTCAAAAGCAAGCTCAGCGTAGAGCGGGCTGATGCCTCCG
>JAYWGI010000429.1:0-15672 GCA_043779025.1 Myxococcales bacterium | reverse complement strand
GGCTGACGGCGCAACCTACAGCAGGCAACAACGTCAAGTGCGCGATGTCGTGTCACACGAGTTATCCATATATGCTCGCGCACTCTGCGCTTGCCGAGGACAGTGCCAGCGGCACGGTGAACATGGTCCGCGCGCAGATTGAAGCCCGCATTGTTGCGCTCGCTGCCAAGACCGCAAAGCCCTACTACGGCGCCGCGGGCTCAGCCAAAGAGCGTGAATCCTTCGGCACCGAATCGGTGCTAAACGCAACAGCGCTCGCCATGAACGAGAAGCTCTCCGGCGCCGAGGTCAGCGCCAAAACCAAGCAAGCGCTTGAGCAAATGTGGAAGTTGCAGCGCGCCGACGGCACGTGGGATTGGATTGAATATGGACTGTTCCCCTGGGAAACCCGCAACGATTGGGCAGTGGCCATGGCTGCAATCACCACCGGCAGCTTGGGCCTTGACATCACGCAAAGCCAAGCTGCGAGCGTAACAAAAATGAAGGCCTACGTGCAGAAGCGTCTTGCAAGCACCAGCGATCCCGTCACGTTGCACGATCGCGTCGCATTTTTGTGGGCCAAGAGTGCACAGGCCGACATCATGACCGACGCGCAAGCGCTCGCCATTACAGACGAACTCGCGGCAACGCAGTTGGCGGACGGAGGCTTCTCACTCGGCGCATGGCGGAGCGGCAGATTGGCGTCGACACGCGCAGATAGCTCCGATGGCTATGCAACGGCGGTGGCCACACTTGCCCTTTGCAAGAGCGCGCCTGGCGGAGCGGCCCGTGAAGATGTGGTACGCGGTCTCAAGTGGCTTGCCACCCACCAGGCTCCGTCAGGCGCGTGGCCCGGCGTATCCGTCAATTCGAACAAGGCGCTCAACCAAGAGTTTATGACAGACGCGGCGACCGCTTACGCCACCATCGTCATCACCAGCTGCGTCGCCAAATAGGGCGACAGCACCTGTATCGCCGCTGCGACGGGCGCCATTTCGATTTTATCTTCCGGCATCGTTGAATGTTCCACGCTGGTTTCGTCTCACAAGCAAGCGGGCGCCAATCCGAGCGTTCGTCACACGTCCCTCTTTCAGGAAGTTTATCTCCATGACCAAGTCCTTCACCCACATTGCAACGTTCGCCCTTGTTCTTGCCGGCCTCAGCGCCACCGCGAGCGCAAAGCCTGCCGAGAAGAAGGCAGCCCCAGCCGCCGCCGCCCCCCCAGCCGCTGACAAGGCCCCTGCCGCCGCTGAGCTAGACATCAACAGCGCGACCGAGGCCGAGCTCGTCGCCCTCCCCGCCATCGGCGAAGCCTATGCCAAGAAGATCATCGCGGGCCGCCCCTACGATCGCAAAGATCAGCTAGTCTCCAAGAATGTGCTCCCCGAAGGCGTATACGCCAAGGTCAAAACGGCCGTGATCGCCAAGCAAGCGCCAGGTGCTGCGGGCGCCAACGTAAAGGCCGAGGCCTCCAAGGGCGCTGCTGCGGTGCCTTCGCAGCCTGCGATGCCCGCGACCAAAAAGTAGTCTGGCGCGCAGCGCGTCGGTCATGGCCCGGCTCAAGCGTCTCTTGAGCCGGGCCATTTTTATTTTACGCCATGAGCTTGCACTTCTTGGCGGGAGTCGTAACATGCGCGGACCGAAAAGGAGCAGTATCTACATGAAGAAAATGAACACCATCCTCGCCTCTGCCATCGTTCTTTCTGTGTCCGGCGCCGCGCTCGCCAACGCTTCGGCTCCTGCCGCTGAGCCCGCAAAGCCCGCAGCTCCTGCTGCTAAGGCCGCAGAAAAGAAAGCTGAGCCTGCCAAGGCCGCAGAGAAGAAATCCGAGCCTGCCAAGGCAGCTCCTGCAGCTCCCGCTGCACCTGCCGCCAGCAAATAATCACCACGAGGTCGCGCTCGTCGGAGCACGACTCTTTGCCAAACCCCGGGGGCGCACTTGTTGCACCTCCGGGGTTTTCTGCGTTCAGAGTTGCCTCAATAGCCAACCGTGGGCTAACGCAAGCGCCATGAGCGCGACCCAGCCGGATCTGAAATACCGCCGCATTCTACTCAAGCTCAGCGGCGAGGCCTTGTGCGGCACCGACGGCTACGGCATCAACCCCGAAGTGCTCCGAAACACGGCCGAGGAGCTTGGCGAAGTCCACGCCCTCGGCGTGCAGGTGGGCATCGTATGCGGAGGCGGGAACATCTTCCGCGGCTTGCAGGGGGTGACGACCGGCATGGACCGCACGCAGGGCGACTACATGGGCATGCTCGCCACCGTCATGAACGCATTGGCGCTACAAGACGCGCTCGAAAAAGTGGGCGTGGCCACGCGCGTGCAGACCGCCATCGAGATGCGGCAGATTGCGGAGCCCTACATTCGCCGGCGCGCGATGCGTCACTTGGAGAAGGGTCGATGCGTCATCTTCGCAGCCGGCACGGGCAACCCGTTCTTCTCCACCGACACGGCGGCAGCTTTGCGCGCCATGGAGATGCACTTCGATGCGCTGTTCAAAGCCACCAAGGTCGACGGAGTCTACGACAAGGACCCCGTCACCAACCCCGACGCCAAAATGTACAAAACCATGACCTACGAGCGTTTTATCTCGGAACGCATCAAGGTGATGGACTCGACTGCCGCCACGCTATGCCGTGACAACAAGATGCCGCTCCGTGTGTTCAAGCTCGGAGAGCGCGGCAACATCAAACGCGCGTGTTTCGGCGAGAGCATCGGCACCACGGTAGAGGGCTGACTCTCACCCAAATTAGGTGCATAGCGCACCAAGCGTAGACCACACGTTTATACGCGTACGTTCTTTCGCGTCCCCAGCCATGTGCCTAGCGCGAGGAGCGGGGCGATAAACAAGAACCACGTTGGGCCTAGACCGCGCGGATCGACGCTAAGCATCAGCGCCGAGGGAAGAACCACGCTCAACCCAGCGGCCCACCAGGCTGCACGCGGCTTTGCGTCGGCGGGTCCGAGCAACAATTTTGTGCTGGCCCACGCACACGCAGGCACCGCCGCAAGCCCCGCCATCCATACGGAATCCGGCGACCAAATGGCGAGCGCGGCGACCACACAACTCCCCCAAAGAGCATAGAAAAATACCACGCCAAGCAGGGACCACTTCCAATCGGGCTGCGCGTCCGTTTCAGGTACAGCTTGGGCAATCACCGGCAAGCGACGTTTGGGTGAGGCGGACATGCGCGCATACCTTGACCCCTTTGCGAGCGCGAGTAAATGCTCGCACGCATGACCGCAAACCCGCGCCAGAGCCGTATGGAGATTCGTCCACGCTTCTACGAGACCGACATGATGGGCATTGTGCACCACGCGAACTATCTCAAATACATGGAGGTTGGGCGCGTGGACTGGTGGCGCAAACGCGGCATCACGCCGCAGACTTGGCCCGATGTGCAGCTGCCGGTGTACGAAGTAAAGATTCAATACAAGCGGCCGGCCACCTTTGACGAGCAGCTCGTGGTGACCACCACGCTGTTGGAGGGCAAGCCGCACACGCTGATCTACCGCTA
This sequence comes from Myxococcales bacterium, assembly GCA_043779025.1. Lineage (GTDB taxonomy): Bacteria > Myxococcota_A > Polyangia > Polyangiales > Polyangiaceae > JAAFHJ01. The sequence continues at coordinate 12,174 of JAYWGI010000429.1, read as the reverse complement.
CGAGATCACACGTCGCGACGAGCTTCTTTGCACGGGCGAGACGCAGATGATCGTCGTGTCACCGCAGTTCCGCATTTGCCGCCTAGGCCCGGACAAGATGGCTCAAGTGATGGGCGGCGAGACCGGCCTCATCGCCTAACGCCGCACAAGCTCGCGCGGCACGCGCATCGCCACCAGCGCGCCGTCGCGCTCGATGTGCAACACGAGTTCGTCGCCCACGGCACCCGATATCCTTGCGCGCGCCTCCTCGAGCGTGCGGATGTCGTGTCCGTCTACCTGCAGCATGACATCGCCCGTGAGAAGCCCTGCGCGCTCGGCCGTGCCACCGGGGAACACACGCACCACCACCACGGCGCGCTCCTCGGAGTCCTCGCCCAAGGTAAGTGCTAAGCCGCCATGCTCGGCCTCGCGCGGCGCCTTGTCCTTGGGCCCCAGGCGCAGGTCGATGGCCGTGACGATATCGCCGGGGCCGAGCTTTACGCTGCGGGTCGCGCCATCGACATCGCCCTCACGCACGGCCCGCAGCAAGACCGACCCCAGCCCTACGCCGCACAAGCGATAGCTGCCCGAGGCATCCGCCACTGCGCTGTCTGACCGCAAATCTGCTGGCCGATAGCGGTGAGGCACGCCCGTCACCACACGTGCGCCGGGCGCGATGCGACTCTCGGCGTCGCGCACCATGCCGGCCACGCAGGCCTCGCGCTGCAGCTCCATTTTTGGCAATTCTGCGGCGCGCTTGCCCGCGCGAGCCCGCAAATCAGCGGCGCCCGAAAGCGCATTGAAGCCCGGCGCCGTCACGCGCCAGACAAGCTTCTCGGCCGACACCCCGCCTACACGAAAGGCCCCCGCCGCGTCGCTTAGCGCCATGATCGTGCGCGCGCCCTGATGCAGCTCAATGTGCGCCCCCGCCACCGCGCTACCCGATGCAGAGTACACGCGCCCCTCGAGCACCAACGCCGCCGCGAGCTTGATCACGCCCTCGGTTGTTCGCGCATCGGTGTACAGCGTACGCGACGCGTAGCCGGGGGCCTCCACGTCCAAGCGCGACTCAAGCGCGCGAAACCCACGCAGCTGCGCATAGCCATCGTTGCCCGTAAATTCGGTCGCGCGGCGCGGTAACTGCGCGCTGAGCGACACCGCGCTCACTTGCGCCATGGCCACAGGCTGCCCGGCCTCGTTCGTCACGCGTACATGCAAGGGCGCCCCTTCGGCACGCAAGGTCACCACAACCTGCGAGGTTTTTCCCTCACTCACAGCAACCTCCGTGCGCGCCAGGCTACGTGTGGGTTCACTGGGATCTTGCACCAAAAGAACCGCAGCGCCTGCAATATTGCGAAACTCAAAGCGCCCCCGATCGTCGCTCGTGCGGCTCTGCGGCAGCTCCCCTACAAGCCGGATCTCGTAGCCCGGAGCGGCGCGTCCCGACGCGTCGACCAACTCGCCCTCCACCGTGCCGCCCCGTTGTAGCTCCACCGACAATCTCGCGGTGCCCCCGGACATCACAAGCTGGGCCATGCTCAAGCCTTCCGAATAATCTGCATGATGCACACGTGCGCGCACCTCGCCCACGGGAACAGCGTCGAGCTCTACGACGCCCTGTGCGTCCGTGATGGAAGGCGCCGACGACGACGCAAGCGCGCCAGGCACCGACTGGGTGATCGCAGGCACAGGCCCGGGCACCACGCCCAAATCGCCCACCGGAAACAACACGGCCGGGCGCGCGTGGCGCTCAAACAGCGAGGCCTGAAATGCCGCGCTGTCGGCCCCGCGCGTGTAAGGCACACCTTGTTCGTTACGACCCACGAGCTCCACGCGCGCACCCGCCACCGCGCGGCGCGCACTGTCCATCACCACCACGCGCACACGACCACCGCGCTGAAACTCCAATTTTACGTGATTATTTGCATCTCCTTGCGCAAGTTCGAAACTCAACGCTGCGGGGACGAAGCCCTCAGCACGCGCTTGCACGGACACGCGCCCGGCACGCATGGGGCCAAGCCGCGCCACGCCGCGCGCGTCGGAGTGAGCCTCATCCGGGAAGGGGCTCAGGCCCTCTGGCGCGGCCGCAATCGTCGCACCCGCCACGGCCGCCCCGCGCTCATCTGTGCACTCTGCAACGACAAGCGTTCCCGCCTGCATGGCCACGCTGAGCTCAGGCGCGTCTCCAGCCTTGAGCTCCACCGAGACCGCGTCGGAGACCTCCAGGCCCAAGCGGGCGCGCACCCAAAACAGGCCCGCATGCAGGCCGCGCAGGTCTACGGTTCCATCCTTCTGCGCCACGGTGGTGCGCATCGGCCAGAGACGCGTACCCACCACATCGACAACGGCCTCTGGTGCGGCAGAGCCATCCGCACGCAGCACGTGCACACGTACCCGGGCCATGGGCCGTACTTGCACACGCACGTCGCTGGCGCCTGGCGCCGCCCAGGCGTCGCCCTCCGCCGCGCCGGCGATCGTCGCCTCCACGTGCGCCATCTGGGCAAGTGCCCCCTCCACCCGCGCGTAGCCCGCGGCGTCGCTCCTGGCCCGCACGGGCATCACGCCATCGGCTGCACTTTGCACCCATGCGCCGGGCGCGGGAGCTCCCGATTCATCGACGACAAGGACATCCAACGCGCGCCCCGCGCGCATGCTTGCATCCAAGCGATTTGGCCCGGGTTCTAAGGTGAAATCCTGGGTATGGCGCGCCATACCTGCAGAATCAATCACCAGCCAGGCCTGGCCCACCGGGGCATCCTCGAAGGCGACCACCGCGTCTACAATGGCGTGCTCAGCGACTTGCGTTGTGCCAAGAGGCGCAGCGACATACAAGCGCGCGCGGCCGCCAGCAACCTCACCCGGACGACCTGCCTGAGCGGGATACCTGACCTTGATACTGAGCGAGGCACGCTCCACACTCGATGCATACTGCATCTTATTTCTCGCGGGCGAATGTTGTGTGTCGCCCGGCACCCCTGCGCACGCGAGAACGACGCCCAGCGTCACAAGCACGCGCGAGCCCCAACTCACTTGCGGGCGACGGCGCTCCGCACGGTCACGTTGCCGGCGGCGTCCCACACGCGCACCGTGAGACCGTGCTCACCTGGCGGGAGTGTGAGCTCGCCCACATTGAGCCGCAGCGTCTCGGTCAGGCCGTCCCACATGCCGTCTACGGGCTCCAGTGGCAGCGCGCTCTCGCTGCGACCATCCACCAGCACCTCGGCGCGAACAAGCAAGCTCAGCGCGTCGCTGACCGTGACCTCCACTTTGGAGCCGGCCACACTGAGCACTGAAATCACAGGCGCCGTGTTGTCGACAATGAAGGCTTCCGACGTGGCCTCGTGGCTCAATGCCACCCCGGGCGCATTCACGGCCGCATCCGTGGCCTCCACGCGCACGCGATAGCGTCCATCAGGCACGAGCGCGGTGTCCCATTCGGCGTCGGTCTTGGTTGTCCACTCCTCGCCGCGCAGCAGCGGCGTCCAAGTCTTGTAGTCCTCACGCTTTGTGCTCACGCGGTAGCGCACGGTGTCGCCGTCGTCGTTGTCCACTTTCCACGAGAGCTTCGCGGACGTGCTGTGCACAGGCGCGGTATCACCCTTGGTCTCCAAGCCTTTGAGGCTTGCAAGCACTTGGGTTACGACAGCGCGCCCGTTCGGGAGCGTGTAGTACACACGCACATCGCGGGCACTGCCCGAGGGCTCGTTCCATTTAGCACGCACTTGCAGGTAGCGGCCGGGTGGGCTCGCGACGAGATCGCCGGGCTGAGTCTTTTCCCACGCGGACCAGCCGTCGTCGTGGCCGTCGCTGTTGCCGGTGCGGGTCTCAAACGTGACGCCAGTAGCCTCACGCGAGAGGCGCCCGAACTGCGCAACGCCACCCGCATCGAGCACGCGGCTGGCCCAGCTCGGCGCCTCCTCGGCCTTGCTCAAAAACGGGTGCACCACCACAGGGTCAGAGCTCACAAATGCGCCCACGCCAGCTTTGAACGCGAGGCCCGAGACTTGGCGCTCAGCGCTGTCGGCGACCAAAGTCACAGCGTGATCAGTATTTGCACAATACACGCGACCCTCGGAGCCAGTACCCACGCAATAGCGCCCCGCTCCTTGCGCGCTGAGCGACACATAGGTGGTGTCGCTGTGCGCCATGAGTTTCTCGCTGCGGCCACCCGGCCACACTTTGTAGAGCGCCCCCTTGCCGCTGCGCTTGCTGGAGAGCGCCTTCTTCACTGCGCTGGTCTCAGCGCCCAAGTCGGCGAGCGACGAAAGTGACGAGGAGCCGCTAGAGCCATAGTCGTTGGCCGCCACGATAAGGCTGCCGTCGGGCTCGGCCACGAGCTCCTTCAGCTCGCTCTCCGCAAAGTCTTGCAGCACGCGCGCCTTACCGTTGCTCACGACCTCGTACAAGCGCCCCTTGCTGGAGGTCCCGGCAAACACCGTGCCGTTCGCGTTCTGGGTAAGGCTCACCACGCTTTGATCCTCAAGCGTGGCGAGTGTGGTTATGGCACCGGCAGGCGTAATGCGCAGTATTTTTGCGGGTGATCCGCCTCCGGCCACCAGCGCCCCCTTGGACCAAAGCAATGCAAACACGTTGGGCATGTCCTTCAGCGTGGCCACCACCTCGGGCTTGGCGCCGCTCTTGCCCAACGCCAGAATTTTGCCGCCGGGCAAAGTTGCAGCATACACGCGTCCCGAGTCGTCGGCCGCAAACGCCGTGACGGCCAGCTCTCCGGTTTCGGCGTAGAGCGAGACCTCTTTGCCTTGCACGCGATACACCTTGCCATCGGGGCTAGTGCCTAGAAGCAACGAGCCATCGGGCAAGCGATGCGTGCAGAACACACCTTGTGGCCCATTCACGGCCACGCTGCCGTGCGCCCAACCTGCGCGCAGCGTGCCGGTGGCGTCTAGGCTCGTGCCATCAAAGTCGCCCTCCTTGAACTTGTCGGTACCCACGCTGAGCGTGCGCGTACCGCCCGCCACCGCAAGCGTCGAAGTGAGAAAGAGAGCAAACACAATAGGTGTATATTTCATGGTTTCTTGGTTCTCACGCGCACGGAGACTTTGCCGCGCCCAACCACGTAGCGATCGGTGGGGAAGATGCGGCGCTGCATCACGATGTAGGTTCCCGGCGCGTCGGCGTGGCGCTCGGTCTTCAAGGCATCGAGCGCGAAGGCTGGCAGCACGTCCGTCTTGTGACCATGGTGCAGCACGCCGCTCCCTGGCTGCGCGCGCTGTACCACCACGCTGCGCGCCGGAGCCTCCGCGGCCGTGAGCATGCGGATCACGTCCCGCATGCTCTCTGGCTCATCGCTCTCGGTCTTCACGCTGTATCCGGGCGCCACTTCGAACTCGATGTCCTTGTCGGCCACGTCCAACGGCGCGTTCACCATCATGTCTTGGGTGTGTCGCTTTTGCGTGTATTTTTGCTCGTAGTGCACGCGCAGGTGCACCGGAGACCCGGGCTCGACGACGGTGTCCAGGGCTTCGACATCACGCACACGCATCACGTCGTCCACGTACGCGACGGTGAACTCGGCGCGCACGTTCTGAACGCGCAAGTGCTCCCACGGATTGTTCAGCGTCTCGCCCAGGAGCTTTACCACTTTGGAGGACGCCCACGCGCCGGCCTCAGGCAAGCCGCCGGAGGCGATGCCTACGTCCTCAAGCTCCACCTCGCCGTACTTCTCAACCTTGACCCACGCGTGCAGCTTCCAAGACACATCGCGCCGCTCCGTGACCGTCGCCTCGAGCGCATTGCCCAGCGCGGTGGCGGCAATCATTGGCGCCATAAAGCTGTCCTCCGTCACCGTCATACTCCACGTGGTCTTCGGCGCGCCCGTGGCTCCCATGACCTTAACCTGCATGGGGAATTCGGGCGCAACAGCATGTTCGTCGACCACGATGGCGCTCAAGCGATCTTGCACAAGCGCGCCCAGCGGCCGCACGATGTTGCCCATCTTGAACGAGTGCTGCGCGCTAGCGTAGATCCACTCAATGTTGGCAATTCCCGTTGGGAACGCTGTGGTTCCGGCGCTCATCATCGGGTGACCAAAGGCGCACAGCTTGTTGCCCTCCACGTGCGTGACGGTGCCAATGCCGGCCATCGAGATGTCCCCGCGCACATAGCTCACGCCAATAGCGCTGCCGTTCTCAAAATGCGCGGGTACGTCGCCCGCGCTCGTTGCGCTGGCGCTGGCGCTGGAGGAAGCAAAACCGCCATCAGCAAGCGCTTCATAGCCGCCCGCCTGAATCACTTCGTTGGCGTAGGCCAAACTGCGCGGCGAGAGGCCGGCAGCGCCCATGGCCGTGCCGGCCGAGACAAAGCCCTCTGGAGCAACGTGCAAACGCGCGCGCTCGATGGTTGCACTCTGCATCGACCACGCGCTTGCAGCAGCGTCTCCGGAAACGCTCGCGGCACGCGGCTGCAGTGGCCAGAACCCTGGAGCGATGGGCCGGTGCATCTCGGTGAGCATGGGCGCAATGGGGGTTACGCCGGCGATGGGCTCCACCTGAAATGACGCCGGGCTGTACGCATAGGCGCCCGCAAGCTTGCCCTCCAAGTAGATAGGGCTACCGCTCATGCCCTTGACGTTCTTGGTGATGTCCAGCCTAGGGTGCGACACTTTGACCAGGATAAGACCAGGCAATCCGTGGAAATTGGAGAGCACCCCCACCACCTCGACGTCGAACTTTTCGGGGCGCGTTCCCCGAATCACAGTGAGCCCATAGCCCTTCATTCCAGCGCGAATTTGGTCGAGCGGAATGGTCGGCACATTGGTGGTGGCCGCGCTTGCTGCCTGGGCGACCGAAGCGCCCCCGCCGTCGCTCAGAGCAGCGAAGGTGCAGAGTGCAATGATGCGAACGCGAGCGGAAAGAAGCACAAGCTCTAGTCTACCGCGAAAGTGTTCAGCGGCGAAGGGCGGAAATGGCCCAACGGCACCAAGGCGACGCGCCTCTGCCAGCGACCCGAATCGAGACCTCGAACCGCGGAAAGACTTACAAATGCCAATTGTCGTGTTCGAGACGTGGCGTCCGTTAGCCCGTGGCTCTCTGCCGAGCTACTGTTGAAGAAAGGACCACGACACTTCGGCAAGCCGCGATCTCGCGCAGAAATATCTAGCGCACCAACAACTATTACAACTTGATCGCAATAACACACTGAACTACCAATGCAGGGATGAGCGTCACTTCGCAGCAAAGACTCACCCCGGCCGAACTCCGTTCTAGCGTCGCCATTGCTTCCTCGTGCGCAGAGCTGGCGCGGATTCACAATTCAGACGTCAATGTATGCGTTTGGCGTCGCATCGGTGACCCCGGCGTTGCGGCTCTGCTGGAGAGCCATGCAGAGCCGCTGCGCACGTCACTTGCAGGCATTGCAACCAGCGAGGCGATACACTCGCTGGTGCGAGGTCTTCCCACTGGTCCTGAGCGGGACGCTCTTGAAGACGACATCACGCAGATGATCGACACCTACATCGCCATTGCGGACTGCTCTGAAGTCGCGGTTTCACTCGAGACGATCTCCACCGACAAGTGTCGAAAGTTCCACGCGGACTACAAGCTGCTCCGGCTCGTGTGCACCTATGTTGGGCCAGGTACAGAATGGGCGTGCGATACCCAGGTTGACCGAACGCATCTGTCTTGTTCTGACGAGTGCGTGGAGTCAACCAACGCGCAAGTCGTTCCGAACAGTCTGGCTATTCAGCGCGCCGTCGCGGGCGACGTCGTGATCTTTAAAGGCGAGCTTTACCCGAACAATCTGGGCCACGGCGCGGTGCACCGGTCTCCGCCCATCATGCACTTGGGCGTCCGCCGTCTCGTGCTTACCATCGACGCCATGCAGGAGTAGACAACCATGGAGACATCGCTTCTCGCGTGCAACCAAGCACCTCGTTCGTCGACCCTCTATGCCACCGAGCTGGCCGACCTTGCGGAGATCTACGCGGCGCATCTCAATGTCGCCGTCTTTCGTCGCGGCGCGGACGCGGCGGTACAGTCGCTTGTTCGGGACCACTTGCTTGAGCGAGACTGGGAGCAGACCCTTCGCATCGACACTCGGGGTCCGGAGACCTTTGCGGTAGCGCCGTGGTGCGCTGCCGACACGCGCGCGCTGCATTCAGAACTTGTATTTTTGGTTGAGGTCTACGGCGACTTGTTTGGGGCAAACCGCATCGGCCTACGGCTTAGCTGCGGCATCGAGCCGCCGTGCCCCCGCTTTCACGTCGACCGCGTTGGCGTCCGGATGGTGTGCACTTACTTGGGCCGCGGTACGGAATGGCTTGATCAGAGCAGCGCAAAGCGTCGCCACCTGGGGCACGCAGCACAGGGCCAGTCGGATGAACTCTCGGGTCTCATTCAAGGCCCCGTCAGGGGCGCAAAAGCCTTCGACCTGGTTCTGCTCAAAGGAGAGGCCTGGCCTGAAAACGAGCAGCGAGGCGCAGTGCATCGCTCGCCCCCAAGCACGGGCCAACGCCGACTTTTTGTGACCCTCGAATCGATCTAAACACCAGGCGTCTCGTCCCCAGAAAGCACCCCTCATGCGCGACAAAATCCAACTCGTTTCCACCGCCGGCACCGGCTACTCCTACACCACCACCAAAAACAAACGAACCTCTGCGGGCAAACTTGAAATGATCAAGTTCGACCCCGTCGTCAGGCAGCACGTGTTGTTCGTGGAGAAGAAGATTTCGAAGGGCTAACGTGCAGTACGCCAACCTGCGACTCAAGAGCTCGTCAGCGTCTCCTTTAGGGTCCACGTGTACTCTATGCCGTCGCCGCATTGGTCCTCGACCTGGCGCGTGGTCGATGCACCAACCGCCTTGTACAAGACGGTGCGGGGACCTCCCACGGGCGTGATGGCGATCTCGATGGCTACTTTTGATTGTTCTGGGAGGCGCAGCTCTACTTCCAGCACGCGCTTCGATTGCGTTGCGCTGCACTCCCATTTCCATAATGTGTTTGGCGTCTTCTCGCATCGCACCACGTCCTCGTTGAGGGAGACCACCAGCGTGGACTGATGGGCATACGACACGCCGTCAAGCAGCACGGTGATGGCGGCTCCCTCAAGCGTGACGCCCGTGGGCAGTGGCAGGTTGAGACGCGCATCGACGGGCGGGGCGATGTAAGAGGCAGTGCAGCTGACAGAGCAGCCTGCCAAGAGCACAGGCCCGCTGAGGGCCAGAAGGAACAGTGCAAGATGTGTGGTGCGCATGAGAGTTGGAGCTGCAAACCAAGATCCAAACGGGAATACACTGGCAATCTGCAAACCCAGCACTCCCCGACCACGACAATCGTGTCGGGGTGCAGGGCGCGTTCGTGTTCGAGCCGTTTGAGCGGGGTGGAGACCGAGCTTGGCACCTGGTGGCTTGAGTGATGTTGGGCGGTGACCCGCGGCCGCCTACTCTCTATGGCGCCGACGAATTGGCCCGATGCTGCCGCAGCTCGGCCATATCGATGGTGTCGAGGGCTCGGATGTCGGTGGCCTCGAGCAGTACGGGTGGCGCGACACCCGCGCCGGCCGCCTCGCGCCACCGCGCCGCACACAAGCACCATGCGTCGCCATCGCCAAGTCCGCCAAAGCCCGAGCGCGGTGTAACGAGGTCGTTGCCTTGGGCTTTGCTATAGTTCAGGAACTCTTGGGTCACGCGGGCGCACACAACGTGAACGCCTTTGTCTTCGGGGCCGGTAGAACAATATCCGTCGCGATAGAAACCCGTCACCGACTTCGCGGGACAAGCAGCCAAAGGGGCGCCGACGACATTCCGCGCGCTCCCGTGTTTTGCTTGAGGCCCGGGTCCGATGCAGGCTTGAGGCTCGTCAGTCGACGGCGTCAGGAGTGCTCCTTTCGATTGATCCAACTGCGCCGTTGGAGTCTGTTCGCGCTTGGTGGCGCAGGACGAAACGAGCACAACCGACAGCAAGATTCTGCACGTGAAACGCATGCATTCGCTGTAACCCCGCTCGGGCGATGCTTCAAGCAGGCAAGTGCACCACCGTTGCAGTACCTTCAGCTCGGCAAGCGGCAGTAGGGCCTGCGTACGCATCGTGAAAGGTTCATGCTACGCCTAGGGCTAGCTGCACCATCACGTGTTGCGAAAAGCGACAGGCAGTTCCGACAAGCCAAGGACACCGTTTCGTGAGATAAAGACGGCACTGGTCATAGTCCGGGGCGCAGTGGCCGTGCTCCGACTCGACAGCGACAGGTAGAACCTCGTGGACGACTCCAACCGACTTAAAGTTGCAATCCAGAAATCGGGTCGACTCACCGACAACTCACTCGGCTTGCTTGCAAGCTGTGGCCTGAAATACAGCCGCGGCAAAGATCAGCTTTTTGGCTACGGCGAGAACATGCCGCTGGATGTGCTCTTTGTGCGCGACGACGACATTGTAGACCTCGTGCAAGAAGGCGTGGCCGACTTTGGCATCGCGGGGATCAACGTGGTGGACGAGCACTCGCTCGGTCTCCTGGAGCGCGGCACCACCGAGCCACTTTTCACGCGCGAGCACGAGCTGGACTTTGGGCGCTGCAGGCTCAGCATCGCCGTACCGGCGCAGGAAGGCTACGCGGGGCCAGAGTCACTCCAAGGCAAACGCATCGCCACCACCTACCCGCGCATTCTCAAGCGTTGGCTCGTGGAGCACAAGGTGGATGCACGCATTGTCACACTCTCTGGCGCAGTGGAGATCGCACCACGCTTGGGCCGAGCAGATGTGATCTGTGACTTGGTCTCCACTGGCAGCACGCTCGTCGCCAACGGCTTGCGCGAGGTACAAAGCGTGCTCCAAAGCCAGGCCATCTTTATGCGCACTTCGGTGCCCATGTCGGCAGCCAAAGCCGAATGGGCGGGCAAAATCATGTCGCGCATCGCGGGTGTGCAAGCGGTGAAGGACAGCAAGTACGTAATGCTGCACGCTCCCGGGCACGCACTCGAGCAGATCAAAAAGCTACTCCCAGGCAGCGAATCACCCACGATCATCCCGCTTGACGCCTCGGGCACGCGCTTCGTAGTGCATGCAGTCTGCACTGAAAACGTATTTTGGGAGACGCTCGAATCGCTCAAGGCAGCGGGTGCCAGTGCGGTCGTCGTGTTGCCCGTGGAGAAGATGCTTCCGTGACTTTGCGCGTGATTCACTGGTCGAGCCTGCAGCCGCGCGAGCGCGCTGCGGCCTTGCAGCGTCCGGTTCCGGCCCAGGCCGTAAGCATCGACGCGGATGTTGCCAGCATCATCCACGACGTACGGGTGCACGGCGACGCGGCGCTGCTGGGCTTTGCGGAACGCTACGATGGCGTCAAGCTCGGCGCGCTTTCCGTAACAGACGATGAATGGGAACGCGCCGAGTCCGAGGTAGCGCCTGAGGCCCGCGAGGCCTTGGTTGTGGCGGTGGCCAATGTGCGGCGCTTTCACGAGGCGCAGCGCTTTGTGCCCGTCGCAATGGAGACCTCGCCCGGAATTTTCTGTGAGCGCGTCGAACGCCCGATTCGGGCCGTGGGCTTGTATGTGCCGGCGGGGTCTGCGCCTTTGCCTTCGGCCGCAATCATGAGCGCCGTGCCGGCGCAGATCATGGGCTGCCCGGTGCGCGTGATGTGCTCGCCGCCCAATGCCAATGGACGCATTCACCCAGCCGTTTTGCTGGTGGCGCGCATGTGCGGCATCTCCCAAGTGTACAAAGCGGGCGGCGCTCAGGCGGTCGCCGCCATGGCCTACGGCACCGCTAGCATCCCAAAGGTTGACAAAGTATTTGGTCCCGGCAACGCGTGGGTCACGGCGGCCAAGCAGCAGATCTCTCAAGACCCAAACGGCGCGGCTCTCGACCTGCCCGCGGGGCCGTCGGAGGTTCTGGTCATCGCGGATCACACTGCGCGACCAGACTTTGTGGCTTCCGATTTGCTTGCACAGGCCGAGCACGATCCGCGGTCTCACGTCGTGCTCGTTACCACCTCGGCCGCGTTGGCCGAAGCGACGGAGCGCGAAGTTCGCGCGCAATGTGCGAGACTGACCCGGCGCGAGATCGCAGAGCGCGCGCTGCAGGAGAGCCGCATCATTGTGGTAGATGATTTGCGCGCAGCATTCGAGGTGAGCAATGCCTACGCCCCCGAGCACCTGGTGATCGATGTGCAGAATGCACGCAGTTGGTTACCGCATGTGCAGACCGCAGGCTCGGTGTTTTTGGGGCCGTGGACCTGCGAGCCGCTGGG
>JAYWGI010000428.1:0-4551 GCA_043779025.1 Myxococcales bacterium | reverse complement strand
CTTTTTGCTCTTCTGCGGTGCCGCGTGTTTCGGAGGCCTTGGCGTTCATCATGTCTAGGCCGACTCCAAAAAGAAGAATGCCGCCCGCGATCTTGAAGGCCGGGAGCGTGACCCCGAAGAACTTAAACACCAGCGCACCGCAGAGCCCGAACAGGCTGAGCACCAAGAAGCAGGTGAGCGCTGCGCGCCGCGCGGTGCGTCGCTGCTCGGCCCGCGCCATGTGACCGGTGAGCCCCAAGAAAATGGGCACGGCGGCGAAGGGGTCGACAATGGAAAACAGCGACCCGAAGACCAGGAGGGTGTAGCTAACGAGGTGCATGGTGGTTCCGGCAAACAAGGATAGCAGTGCGCCCGCCGTAAGTAGCTCGGGCGGCGACGAGGAGATGATCACGGGCACAGTTGCACGCGTGACCTTCGAAAGTCCAAGCAATGGCTACCGCGTGCTCAAGCTCGACATCGAGGGCAAGCGCGACCGCATCACCGTGGTGGGCAACATGCCGCCCATGAGCGTGGGCGCGCACATACGTGTGCGCGGCCGGCGCGAGCAAAGTGCACACGGCGAGCAAATTCGCGCGCTCTCGGTGCTCGAGTTACGGCCCAGCACGCAGGCGGGCTTGGAGCGTTACCTGGGGTCGGGCGCCATGGTGGGCATTGGGCCGTCTTACGCCAAGCGGATCGTGGAAGCGTTTGGCGAGCGCACCCTCCACGTGCTCGACCACGAGCCGCACTTGCTGCATCGCGTGTCGGGCCTGGGTAAAAAGCGTGTGGAGGGCCTTATCGAGGCCTGGGGAGAGCGACGCCAAGAGCGTGAGGTGGTGCTGTTTCTGGCAGGGCACAATGTGGGCGCGGGCGCGGCGCTCAAAGTATACAAGGTGTATGGTGCAGATACCCTGCGCGTGGTGGGCGAGACGCCGCACCGTTTGGCCATTGATGTGTCCGGCGTGGGGTTTCGCACCGCGGACGCCATCGCGAGCTCGCTGGGGATTGCCACAGATCACCCGCAGCGTTTGGAGGCGGGGCTCTTGCACGTGCTTGGAGAGTTGCACACGCAGGGGCACACGGTGCTTGCCGAGCCGGTGGTGTACGCCGCGGCGGCCGAGTTGCTTGCGCTTTACAACCATGAGCCTGCCTTGCGCTTGGCCCTCGAGGCCTTGGGGCACGATGGCCATGTGGAGGTGGACGAGCTTGGGGTTTCAAACGCCCGCATTGCGCAAGCTGAAGCGCTGCTTGCGGCCTGCATCGAGGATAAGCGCGCGGAGGTGCTGGAGCCTCTGAGCTTTGCGCAGGTGGCGCACCCGGGCAAGGCCTTGCTCAGCGAGGAGCAGCAGAGCGCCGTGCTGCTCGCGGCGCGCGCGCCGCTCATGTTGCTCACGGGCGGCCCTGGCGTGGGCAAGACGACCACACTGCGCGAGGTGGTGGCCATGTATCATGCAAGTGGTTTGCAGGTGGCGTTGGTGGCTCCTACGGGCCGCGCCGCACGCCGCATGGCGGAGGCCACCGGAGCGCCCGCGACCACAGTGCACAAGCTCTTGGAGTTCGACCCGCGGCGCGGCGGCTTTAGGCGCAACGCGACCGCGCCCGTGGAGGTAGACGCAGTGGTCGTGGACGAGTGCTCGATGCTCGACGTGGAGCTCGCGGCCGCGTTGGTGTCGGCCATCCCGGTGGGCGCGCGCGTTTTGTTCGTCGGGGACCAGGACCAGTTGCCCAGCGTGGGGCCCGGCGCCGTGCTGCGGGACATGTGCGCCCATGCTACGATCGCACACGTGCATCTTACACGCTTGTTCCGGCAGGCCGAAGCGAGCCTCATCACGGTGAATGCGCACCGGGTGAACGCCGGAGAGATGCCGCTCACAGCGCCCACGCCGGACGGCGATTTTTTCGTGCTAGAGCGCGACACGGCCGAAGCCGCGCGCGATACCGTGGTGGAGCTGGTGACTGCGCGTATCCCGGGGCGTTTTGGGCTGGATCCGCTGCGGGACATTCAGGTGCTCACGCCCATGCATCGCGGCGCGGCAGGCTCGGTGGCGCTGAACCAAGCGCTTCGCGCCAAGCTCTTGCCTGGGGCCACGAGGCAGCCCTTCGACGTAGGCGACCGCGTGCTGCAGCTCAAGAACGACCACGAGCGCGACATCTCCAACGGCGACATGGGCGTAGTCACCGGCTTTGGCGAAGGCGGTAGCATGATGCTGCGGCTCGACGATGGCCGCGAGGTGAGCGCAAGCGTGGCGCAGCGCGACGAGCTGAGCCTGGCGTATGCGTGCAGTGTACACAAATCGCAAGGCAGTGAATACCCGGCCGTGGTCATCGTGCTGCTGAGCGAGCACCACCTGCTGCTGTCGCGGCCGCTCTTGTACACCGCGATGACCCGCGGCCGCCGCCTGGTGGTACTTGTGGGACAACGTAGGGCGATAGAACGAGCAGCAAAAAATTGGGACCCTACCTCGCGCCATACGCGCCTCGGTGCGCTGTGGCGCGAGGTAGGGTCCCAACCCTGAGCAACGCGAAGGGCCTCCCGAAGGCTTCCAACGACGCGCTTGCAGGCCTTGTTTGCATAAGCCGGAAGGCCACGCACACTTAAGGGCATGAAGCACGCAGCCACCCACGAAGCGTTGAGCGAGCGAGGAGTCGTCACCTACGTGGGCTTGATGTTTGCGATGCTCATTGCAGCCTCGGCCTGGAGCACGCTCGGCACCGGTGACGCCATCTTAGCCAAGCTCAAGAGCCAAGAGCTAGCCGATGCCTCGGTGTATTCGTCGGCCGTGACCAACGCCCAAGGCATGAACTTCGTGGCGACGTTGAACGTGGCCATGCTGGCGCTTACCGGCACCTATGTGGCCGGGCAGAAGGTGGTGAACGTGCTCGATACCGCGATCAATGTGAACCCGAACACCGAGAACAATTTGGGCGGGGCAGCCGATGGATTGTTTGACGGGCCGGCGGACAACAGCGGTTGGCGCCCTGTGAAGAACTGGGGACGGGCCGACCCCGGCGTCAGCGCAGTGAACCTCGCGTGCGCGAAAGAGCCCAACAAGTGTAGAGCCGACGACATTCGTGCGACATGCGCAAAGCAGGAACAGGCGAAGGTGATGGGTGACCGAAGAGACTACTGCGATGTGGCCGGCGCAATACGCAAGGCGCACGACGCCATGGCCGGTGGCGGGCCAGGAGACGCGATGGGCAAGATGGGGCTCGAGGGCTTCAAGGCCATTGTGGTCGCCAAGTCGTTCCCCGAGCTTGCCAAGATGCAGCACACCATCGCAAGTACCCAGGGCTCGCTTGGCGACTACCTGGGGTCGATGATGAAGAAGCAGGTCGCTACCCCCGCAGGCCAAAGTGGCATTTTGGACGGCGAGACCACGGCCCACGTGGTGAGCGTGTGCACCAAGGGTGGCGGAAACTACAAGGCGACGAAGGCTCTGCAAAACAGTGAGTCCCTCGGTGCTGACAACAACGCCGGACACCAGTTGCCGGTGACGCCTCACCCAGCCGCTGACTTGTGCCTGTATGTCGGAATCAAAGAAGGCACAACCTTCCGCGACGACGAAGTCGGAAAGAGGGCCACCGTCTCCTCCGGACAGGATGCTACCCGCGGCGGCGCGATCTTGGGGATTGGAACGCGTCGCGACACGAACTGTGGAGTCGCGGATGTCTGGAAGCTCAGCCCAACGGTTGCGTTTAATGGTCCCATGCTTATCGCTGGAGGCCCAGCGCCCGCCGCTCCGGGGGCCGAGCGCGGCCTGCAGAACGGCGGCGTAGGGTTTCAGAGCGTGAGCATGATCACCAGCAAAATGCCTGAAGAACGGGGACAGCTCGCGGTGCGGCCCTTTGGCTGGTTTAGCAGTTTAGGGAATCGGGGCGACTGGCAACCCGCGCCGCCGCCAGCCAACGCGGCGGGCACCTACCGGGCGCAAGGGGAGTTCTACTTGGATTGCGCGCGCGGCATCAGCTCGGGGCGATGGGACGATACCCTATGCAATGGCCAGAACTTGGCAATGATGCGCCTGCAGTGGCGCGCACGCCTCACGCCGATACGTACCTCATCATCCGCTCTAACGGCGAGCGGATTGGGGGCCAGCGGTACTCCCGGGATCGCCCCCGAGGGAGCTCCCAGTGTCGACGGAAAGTTTGTTGTTGACAAGCTAAAGCCCGACCTCCCTCAACCACCGCCTGTCGTCGCCACAACGCCGCCGCCAGGATGACGAACTGGCCGGAATATATTTGGGTGGCGAAGCTCAGTCGGCGGGGACTGGGAACGCAGCGCCGCCCACATACAGTGCATAGATTGCGCCCCAGCCGATGGCGAGCATTGCGAAGAACAGGACGTAACTTACGACGTTGGCCCGTAGCACACCTTTTTTGCTGCTCACCAAGCCCCATCCCATCGCGAAGGTGGAGAGCCCGTTGGCAAGGTGAAAGGCTGTGCCCAACACGCCGAGCGTGTAAACCACGATTGTGGGCGGGTGATGCCTCATGTAGGCGGCGATGTCGGCGAAGGGCTCCGGGTGACCCTCCACCAAGCGCGGGTGCAACATGGCGAGCCAGATGTGGGCC
>JAYWGI010000427.1:0-15930 GCA_043779025.1 Myxococcales bacterium | reverse complement strand
GTAGCCAACTTGCCTACAGCACGATTCACGGCCCCACGGGCGCTCTTGGTTTTGGTCCTCTTGGTCATGTCTGATGCTCCAAACTGTAGCAGTGGATTTCAGACCTCCAATTGGGGGGAGGACCATTCACCGCCGAGCGTCTGCTGGCGATTAGAAAGTCACAGCACCTGAGCCAGGCCACATTCGCGGAATTGCTCAACGCGTCGGTGTCTTCAGTGCGCCAATGGGAGCGCGGCGAAAAAGTTCCGAGTGGCACGAGTTTACAGCTGCTGCGGTTGGTCGAGCGCAACGGAGTCGCGATGCTTCTGGAGCTGCAAATCGGCTAGCGAATCACGCTGTGACCGTCTCCGCTCTCACCATCACCTCCAACCACGCCAGCACCTCACTGTGTGCATCACGCATGCACTTCCGCCACAGCGCGCTGTCCGCCAGGCCGTACGCTCCAAGCCCGCTCGGCGCGCGCGGCACGTGGTGCTCCACATCAAACTCTGTGCACAACGCAAGCATGTCCGCAGCGAGGCCGCTGCCCTCTTGCGCCACACACCACGCGGCAACCTCGCGGCCGTGCGCGGCGTGGCGCGCTTCGTCGGCGGCGATGCTTTGCAAGGCCTCGCGCACGGAGTCTGGCAAATCTGGGTGCTCCGCAAGCCGCACCGCCGCCATCGCACTCGCAAGCTCCAGCCACGCGGATTCCTTCACCGCATCCGTGCATACCGCACGCACCGTGGTCGGCCGCTCGGGCGGCAACAGGGCCGCCGGGAACGGCGCAGGCCCCATCGCGCGGCCATCAAAGCTTTGCGCGATGCCGTAGCAAATCCGTGCATGCCGCACCTCATCGAGCGCATCTTGGTGCGTAGCCTCGAGCAGCTCCGGCGGCGAGCCTAGGGCCACAAGCTCGAGCGCGACGTGTCCAAACGCCGCAACCGATGCGAGCTCCGTGGCCGAATTGCCGCGCCACCCCGCGGCGGTATGCGAAGTCAATCTGTACCCTTACTTCGTGTCTGGAAGGCCCATACCAGCCGTGAAGAACAAGGCGACCAGGCCAACAACAACAAGTGCGATGACTACAGTCAACATAAACACCGTCCCTGAATAGTCCGGCGGCTGAGTCGAACGAGTAGTCGATGGTTGACGCGGGTCATACGGAAGATGCCCGCGGTATAGCGTCTCACGCTCGGGTTTGTCGCGTGGCGATGCGGGAGTTGCCACTCCTAGACCGGCAACTCCCACCACAAGAAACACGATCAGGGCGGCAACGACATAAACCATAATCAGTCCCCAGTTCGCACTATCAACCCAAAACCCCATCCGTGCATCTTGCACCAATGGGGCTCTAACGCTTTACGCGCCTGCTCTATTCAGCGCATCGCGACGAGCGGCGCAATCAGCAGGGCCACCACGCTCATGACCTTGATCAGGATGGCGATGCCGGGGCCCGAGGTGTCCTTGAAGGGGTCGCCGACGGTGTCGCCGACAACGGCCGCCTTGTGCGCGTCCGAGCCCTTGGCGTGACCGGGGAGGCCGCCCTTCTCGATGAACTTCTTGGCGTTGTCCCAAGCGCCGCCGCCGTTCGCCATGATGAGCGAGAGCGTGGCGCCTACGGCCAAAGCACCGGCCAATGCGCCGGCCAAGAACTGCGGCCCGAAGGCGAAGCCGATGACGACGGGGGAGAGTACGGCCACAGCGCCTGGCAGCATCATCTCTTTGATGGCGGCCGTGGTGGCGATGTCAACGATCACTGCCGGCTGAGGTTCGGCCCCTGGCTTGCCCTCGAGCAGGCCTGGGATCTCGCGGAACTGGCGGCGGATTTCCTCCACGATTGCGCCTGCTGCGCGGCCCACGGCCGTCATGGTCGTGGCGCCCACGATGCAAGGCAAAATGCTGCCAATGAGGATGCCCATCAGCACGTTGGTATCGGTCAAATCGAGCGACATGGCGGCGAGTCCGTGCTTGAGGCGCACCGCGTTGACTTCCATGTTGAAGGCCGCGAACAGCGCGATGACGGTGAGCACGGCCGAACCGATGGCAAAGCCTTTGCCGACGGCTGCCGTGGTATTGCCCACTGCATCCAACTCGTCGGTGATGTCGCGCACGTCTTTGCCAAGGCCGCTCATCTCGCTGATGCCGCCTCCGTTGTCGGCGATGGGGCCGTAGGCGTCGACCGTCATCACGATGGCCGTGCCTGCAAGCATGCCCACCGCCGCCAGCGCGATGCCGTACAAGCCCAAGTAGTGCGAGGACACGAAGCCTACGACGACGAGCGTGACGAGCGGAATGGTCACGCTCTCCATGCCCACCGCGAGGCCGCGGATAACGTTGGTGCCTGGGCCCGTGAGCGACGCTTGCGCGATGCTCTTCACGGGGCCCATGCTGGTGTAATAGTCGGTGATGAGGCCGACGATGGCGCCGCCGAGTGCGCCCGCTGCGAGCACGATAAGCGATGCGCTCGAGATTCCGTAGTGGCTGAGCACGGGGTAGGCCGCGACGATCACCAAGAACGGAGGCAAGATGAGCGCCAGGCGAAGCACGGTGGCAGGCGCCATGTTCTTCATGGCGCGCGTGATGAAGATGCCGAGAATGCTGACGGCCAAGCCCACGGTGGAGATGATGAGCGGCAGCGCCACGGCCAAGGCGCGCAAGGTGTCTACGTTGGTGCCTGGTGTGGCCACGGCAGCGAGCTTGTCGAGCGGAAGCGTGAGGGCCAAGGCCATGGCTGCAACCATCGCGGCGATGTAGCTCTCGAAAATGTCCGCGCCCATGCCGGCGATGTCGCCCACGTTGTCGCCCACGTTGTCGGCGATGACGCCGGGGTTGCGTGGGTCGTCTTCGGGAATGTTGGCTTCGAGCTTGCCGACGATGTCAGAGCCCACGTCTGCGGCCTTGGTGTAGATGCCGCCGCCGATGCGCGCAAAGAGCGCGATGCTGCTCGCTCCCACGGCGAAGGCGTGGATGACGCCTGCAAACTCGTGCTGCTCATGCCCGTGGAAGATGCCGTACACGGCGCCCATGCCGGCAAGGCCCAAGCCCGCGACGCACAAGCCCATGACGGCGCCGCCGTCGAGCGCCATCACGAGGGCCGCGGCCTTGCCTTTGGTGCGGGCCGCTTCGGCCGTGCGCACGTTGGCGTAGGTGGCGGCCTTCATGCCCGCGAAGCCGGCGAGGAGCGACAGGCCTGCGCCAGCCAGGAAGGAAACTGCGGCGATGGGGCCGAGCAGCGCTGCAATGGCTGCACCAACGACCACAGCGTAGATGGCGAGCACCTTGTACTCACGCACCAAAAAGGCCATCGCACCCTCGCGGATGTAACGCGCGATGCGGGCCATCATCTCGGTTCCTTCGGGCGCCGAGCGCACACGGAAGTAGAAGATGGTAGCTACAACAAGAGCTGCGGCGCCAACGGCGACAGCATAGAGAGACAGTTGATCCAATGGATTCGGGCTCCTCAAACGTGGGTTTAGACCGGGCCGCTTAGAGCCTATTGCCACGCACCGCGTCAAGGCCCATGTGGTTTTGCCAAAATGGCACGCAACTCTTGCGCGGCACTTGCCGAACAAGGGCCATGAACAACCGAACCAAGCTTGTATTCACGCTCACTGCGCTGTTTTGCGCCCTCCCCGGCTGCGTGACCTACACCGAGGCCTTGGCGCTCGGGAAGGGGACGCCTGAGACCGCGGCAAACGAAGCCTCCGAAGCGCAAGAGCAAGCGGGCCGGGGCGCCCCCTATGTCTACCTCAAAGCGGCCCAACCAGTGGCGGGAGCGGACTTTGGCCAAGCAGTGCGCCTCTCCGGCGACGGCAACACGCTGGTCGTCAGTGCGCCAGAGGCCAACGCGGCGGCGGGGGAAGTCTACGTGATGCGACGCGTGCAGAATGCATGGGTTCAAGAAGCCGTACTCAAGGCTGGCAACGGCGAGGCGGGCGATCACTTCGGCGATGCCATTGCGGTTTCGGCAGACGGCAACACGGTTGTGGTTGGCGCGCCGAATGAGAGTTCCTCGGGCGGCTTGAGCTACCCCGCCCCGAGCGACAACCGTGCATGGGCTAGCGGAGCCGCCTACGTGTACGCGCGCGTCGGAGCAACCTGGGCCCAGCTGACCTACCTCAAGCCCGCAGTGCCACAGGAACGCGAACGCTTTGGCACAGCCGTGGCGATCTCCCCCAACGGCCTAAGCCTTGCTGTAAGCGCTCCCTGCCGGAACGCGGATAAGTGGCACGTGTCATGCAGCGACCGGCCTAAAAATGTGGGCGTTGTGGATGTGCTGCACCGCAGCACCACGAGTAGCCCGCAGTGGGAATCGTGGGGCCACAGCGCGGAGTTCTTATTGTCTGCTGGCGTGGCTGAGAGAAACGACATGCTGAGCTTCTCGGCAGACGGCCGTGTTCTCGCGGTGGCAGAGTCGTCGAGCAACCGTCGTGAGCTCTCGTTCACCAAAGATGGCTACACGAAAAGTTGCCTGCATCGTGGGCGCGTCTCACTTTACGAGCTCGACAAGGCCTACAGCGACAACATTCCATTGATGGGGTTTGCCAGCCCACGAGACACCGACGCATGCGGCGAATTCGGCGCCGCCATTTCACTCTCGGGCGATGGACGAAAACTGGCGGTGCTCGAGACTTCGCCTGAGACGCGGAGCAAAGCAGGCGGCCGCCTGCACACCTTTAGGCGCCCCGACACGCGTTGGGCTGAGGACGCGACCTTGGAGGTGCCCGTGGACGCCACTGCGCCCGACCGCAGCTACTCGGCCATGACAATGTCACAAGATGGGACCACGCTTGCGATTGGAGATCTGCGCTGGACCCACAACCTTGGCGGCAACGTGCTTAGCTACACGCACGGCGGCGCTGGGTGGGTGCAGGGCAGGAACTTCCATCTGAGCGCGCCCGAACAAGACGACTACTTTGGCCTCTCACTCTCACTTTCGAACGATGGCAAGTCGCTAGCCATCGGCGCTCCAGGCGAAGATGGGGCCATCGGCGGAATCGACGGCGACGAGCGCAACGACAAGGCCGAGAACAGCGGCGCCGCTTACGTTTGGAAGCTTTGAGTCGGACTCAGACCGGGTCGTGGCAGAGGGCCTCGCAACACCGTGCACGTAGGGCTTCAGTGCGTAGCGCTTGCGGGCGAGGCGCTACTCTCTCGGTTCCAGCGTCAGCTCCACTATCTCCGGGCGACAGTTGAATCTCAGCGGCGGCGAATCCGTGTTGTGCTCGACGCCCGCGCCTCGGGTGACGAGCACTTGGCGCTCGGCGTCCACGACATGCATGCCGCCGGCGCCCCATGCGCGCGACACGAGCGAGAAGATGATTGGCGGCCCGTAGAACGGGATTTGCACTTGTCCGCCATGCGTGTGACCCGCGACGAACAGCCCGGGAGGGCCATGGCCCATCGCAAACTCTGGCCGGTGTCCGAGCGTGATCTGCCAGCCTCGGGTAGGGCTAGGCATACGGAAGTCCGGGTCCGTGGAGTCGTAGAGACTGAGCATGTTCAGGTGCACTGGCCCGGCCTCGACGGCCACGGTTTTGTCGGAGGTGTGGACATCGAGTCCGGCAAAGAGTTCGCTCTCCCAGTCGCTGCCTTCCTGATCGCCGCGCACCGCGTACACGCCCAAACGCGGATGAATGTTGGCGCTCTGCCATACCGCACGAAACGCTGTGACCACCTCAGCGCGGTTCCCACCAGGGACCTGCAAATAGTCTCCTGCAAGCAGCACCAGGTCGGCGTTCAGTGCTCCAAGTTGCGCAAGCACATCGCGCTCGTAAGCGCCAATTTCCATCGCCTGAAAATCGGACATCACCGCAACATGCAGCGAGAAGGGTGCGGGCGCCCGGTGCTGCTGGATACGCAGCGCACAAGGCTCGTACAGGAAGGCATCGACGCCCACGCCTATGAGCACACACGCGAGCGTCAGGGCCAGGCGCGACGGCCAACGCCGATGGCGCCCATGCCACGCGAGCGCGAGCAGCACGAGGGGTGCGTGGAGGAACAGAAGGTTCGTCCCCTCACCCGCGAGACGGAATGTGTACGGGCGCACGAGGTAGTCTACAAGCACGAGCAGCAGAGCCACGGCGAGCGCGCACGGAAAGACGACGCGAGCACGACGAGCCGCCCGGAATGCCCGCCACATGGCGATATGCACCACACCGAGCGCCACATGCATGGGGCCGTAAGATGTGAGGAATAGAAGCAATGCGTTCATCGGGGCTCCGTATACGGCATCCATGCGCGAGTCATTCGACGTGTACCTTCACGGTGGCAGCGTCTCCGCTTAGGCGCCGCACTTGCAGCTCGTGGTCTCCGTGCTCTAGCCCCCACATCAAGTCCAGCGAGCGCACGCCGCGCAAATGCGTGGCTCCATCGACTAGCAAATCGACACGCTCGCCGTCGTGCAGCGGCCCCACCTCTACACGCACCGACTGGGCTCCGAGCGGACGGCTGGCATCAAGCACATAGCGCGTACCCGCCGTAGGATACAGAACACGGAACGTGCGAGTCTCCGCCGTGATGGCGACCGGCGGACAGCGGAGTGAAGGCGCTGGCAACAGCGCGCGGCCAGCCTCTCGCGCCCACGGAGAGAGTTCGGCGTCGTAGCGTTCGAATGCGCGCTCCTCCACCTCACCCGGCTTGCATGCAGGGCCCGCGAGCAAGCCGGAGCTGCGCTCCACGCGCTCATGTACATGCATCATGCATACTTCCAACGGCACGTGTTCATGACCGAACCATTCCTGAACGCGGTGCTCGCAGTGCGGTCCGGGCAGAGCACCCGAAAGCGCGCAGACCTCATGCTGCTCAAGCGCCACGTCGGCACGCTGGTCCGCTCTTAGCGCGGCCGCGCTGCGTCCGCTCATGGCGGCCTCCAGCACCGCGTGCATCAACGGCCCGGCGCCGGCGACTCCGCTCACGTCACGCATGGCGTGGCCGTCGAAGTTGCCCAACCACACCGCCACGGTGACCTCGCGCGTATAGCCCACCGCCCAGTTGTCTCGATAGTGCTTGGAGGTGCCCGTTTTGGCCGCTACCGAAAATCCGTCGAACTCCAGCGCACCATGGCGCCCAAACTGGGCCGCGCGCGCAAGCGGGTCCGACAATACATCCGTCACCACCGCCGTGACTTTGGCATTCACAACACGCGCTCCAGACTGGATTGCTATGTCGCGTGCACGTGCACCTGTGTGCTCCGCACGCATCAGCGCGCGGGGGGAAATTCGCTCGCCTCCGCGTGCAAGCGCGGCGTAGGCGAAAGCCATGTCCCAGAGCCGCACCTCGCCATCGCCAAGCGCCAAGCCAATGCCGTAGTCCTCGGCGGTCCTGCGCAATGTGCCAAAACCAAGCGCCCGCAGCTGCTCAAGCAAGGGTGCGGCCCCGACGGCCTCAGCCGCCCGCACCGCAGGCACATTGTACGAGTTGGCAAGTGCCTCCCGCACGCGCACGGGGCCGTGGAATTTGCCGTCGTAGTTTTTGGGCGCGTAGACATTCTCCGCGCCCACCTGAAAGCGCGTGGAGACATCGGCAAGCAAAGTTGCAGCCGTATAGCCTGCGCGCTCCATCGCGAGTGCGTACACAAAGGGCTTCAGCGCAGAGCCCGGTTGCCGCTCCGCCAGCACTCCATCGTTCTGGCCGGCCGTGGGCTCATCAAAGTCGGGCGACCCTACATAGGCGAGCACATCGCCTGTCGCGTTCTCCAACACGAGCACGGCCGCTGCATGGGCGTCGTGCTCCGCCAAACGCGCAATGCGGTCCTTGGCCTCGCGTGCGGCGAGCGCTTGTAGGGGGGCGCTTAAGCTTGTGCGCAGTACACGCAATCCGTCACGCGCCGGCAACTCGCCCAAGGCTCCGCGCATCAGTGCGGTCACAAAGTGCGGCGCGCTTGCACCTGCGGGTTCGCTCCAGGGCTTGAGAGGCTCCGCAAGCGCTACCGTGAGCGCCTCGGCGTCGAGCGCGCCGTCACTGTGAAGCCGCGCCAGCACAGCATCGCGGCGCTTGAGCGTGGGCACGTAGTCTGCGCGCACTTTGTAGGCCACTGGCGATTTGGGCAGGCCCGCAAGGGTGGCGGCCTCGGCCCATGAGAGCGCGCCCAACTCCTTGCCAAAACTTGCGCGTGCAGCACGGCGCGCCCCGCGCGCTTGCGGGCCGAAGGGCGCCGCGTTCATGTACGCGCGCAAGATCTCACGCTTGCTTGCCCCCATTTCGATCCGCACCGCAAGCGCTGCCTCACGCCATTTGCCCCACAAGGAGCGACGATGCGGCACCAAGGTGCGTGCAAGTTGCATCGAGATGGTCGAAGCACCCGACACCACGCGACGCCCCCGAATGTTCTGCAAAAAGGCGCGCACAATGGCCAGGGGATCGACCCCCACGTGAGAGTAAAAGTGTTTGTCCTCGGCCGCTATGATCGCGCGCGCCACACGGCCGTCTAGATCCTCGTCCGCCACGCCGTCAGAAAGCGTGCCGTCGGCAGCACGCACTTCATGCAGGAGCACACCATCACGATCCAGAATGCGTATCGAGGGAGCACTGCCCCCGTTGCGGAGCCCGCTCGGCATCGGCGAGAGAATCACCGTGAGCGCAAATGCAAGCGCAAGCGCGCCCAGCCCACGCAAGGGCCACTTGCAGCGCGCCCACGCACGCTTGCGCCACGGGGCTGACAAGCGTGCGTTTTGCACCTACTTCACCTCAAGCTTGCCGCCCGCGGTGCGGCCGAACACGTCGGGGTTGTACATGGACTCTGCACGCATCGGCGGGACCACATAGCTGCCGCGCGTGGTGGCACGCGCGAGGACGCGGAAGTGGTGCAGGCCCGCACGCAGCCGGCGGGACCATCGCACTTCATGCTCGTCGTAACTGGTGGGCTCATCGCCATTGCTCCCAAGCGCCCGGCCACGCCCGCTCGATTTCGATTCCGTCTGCACATCGGTGCGCACAGCCTCAAGGCCGGCAGGAATTGCGACGACCACCGTTGCGCCGTCCAGGTCCTGGTCGCTCGTGACATCCACATCGATGGCCACCACATCGCCCACCTGCACACGGGTGGTCGTCGTTCCGTACGCAGGGAACGGATCCCCTCGTGGAGCATCCCCCCCCCGTTTTGGCAACACGGCAAGACGCGCCTCCACCGCCATGCCCGCCTCTATTGCGATTTTGGGTAGTTCCTTGCGGGCATAGCGCAAGGTGGATGCGGTATACACACGACCGCCCGTTGCACGCGTGGTGAGACCCAATGCCGCCTCGCTCGCCATCACATCCTTCATTGGAAACACGCGCGTCGCTGCACCTGCAAGCCCAGCACCCAACGTCGCGTCGATCGCCCTGGTTCGCCCAAGGAAACATTCGGCATGCGGGCGATTCTGGCCCAGCTTGAGCGAGGCCGCGGCTTCGCTCAGCGAGAGAAGTGCCCACGCGCTTGCCGGCCCGCTTCGCCAGCTCCCATGAGCGCGCTCGGCCAGAAGTAGCTTCATCGTCGGCACCACCATCGGCTCGCCCGAACCGGCAGCGACAAGCGCACGGAGCGCGTGAGCCGTCTGCGCGCTGCCATACCAAGAGTTGGTGTCGCTCGCGACGCGCGCCGTGCCGTCCGCGCCGGGCTTCAACGCATTGACGAACGCTTGTCGAAGCTCTGCGCCCGCAGGCGCGTTGTTCTTTGCGAGCGTCATCGCATGCGCCAGCAGCGCCGCATCCTGAGCACTCATCTGCGTGCGCTCTGCCAACAACTTCTCCAGCGGCAGGTCGACCGTCTCGCCCATGCTTGCAAGCATGTCGCTTGCGAACACGGCGCTCGACCACGGCACGGCGGCCTCGGCTTGACCTTTGGGCGATGCCGCGAGACATCGACCGCGAAGATGCGCGATGCCTTTCGCAATATTGTCGGGCGACACGGCATCGACCTGTGATTTTGCTTTCCAAAGCGCATAGGTTGCATAGGCGCTGAGATAGCAATCGGGCTCGTCCGCATCGCGAGTGTCGCGCGAGAACCCGCGCTCACCCATTTGATGCGTGAGAAGGCGCGCGGCCAGAGCTTGCAGCTTTGCCCCCGCATCTGCGGGCGCTACGAGAACGCCCTGCTTCTGAAGTTCAAGCGCTGCAACCGCCGCGAGCATCTGCGTCGCCAGAGATTCGGTCGTCTCGTGGCCGGACGCTTGCAACAAATCAAATGCGGCCTGAAGCCCCACGAGCGGCGTCGCCGCGACCTGCACCTCAAGCGAACCAAAATCTGAGCGCACGTCGTGAAGCGCGCCCACGGACTCCCTTACAACCGTGTCTGTCTCGTTGTAGAATGCAACCGCCTCAGGCACCAGCGGGGCGCGTACGGGCAAGGCGACTTCAACGCTGTCGGAGTCCGTCTCGCCCACTGCGTCGAACTGGAACATCGCCGTTCCAACGTCCACGGCACGATACCGCCAAAGCACCTCCGTCTGCCCACCCGCCGGCACGCGCTGCTGCTGGTCCGGAGCATCGAGCAAGGTCACTCCACCGGCGCGCGCCTTGAGTCGCACGGTAGTGTCGGAACCGGTTTGGTTCGTGACAACCACGCCGCCTCGAATCTCGTCGCCGGCGTGGGCGTATCGGGGCATGGCCGGCCGCGCCATCAGCTTCTTGGCCACAACCAGATCGGCCTCCATTCCGCCGTATTGGTCATTTTTGCTCACCGCGACCGCCATCAAGCGGTAGGTGGTGAGGTTGTCGGGCAACGCGAACGAAACATGCACTCTACCCGCATTGTCTGTTACCAGATCGGCGCGATAGAATGCAGTAGTTCGAAAGTCCTTCCGCAAGTCCATGCTCTCATTGGGGCCGCGTCCCGCGAGCGCGTCGTGCATACCGCCGCCCCCCTGGCCATTTCCCATTCCGCTGCCCGTTCCCCAGCCACGTGCGACGTTTGGGTCATAGAGTGGCGCCAGGTGTGACCGGGAGTCGGCGTTGGCAACCATCGAGTCCGTGCTCGATACGAAGGTCTCAAGCAAGTCTGGGCGCTTGTAGCCGCTCAACATG
Source organism: Myxococcales bacterium (assembly GCA_043779025.1). Lineage (GTDB taxonomy): Bacteria > Myxococcota_A > Polyangia > Polyangiales > Polyangiaceae > JAAFHJ01. The sequence goes on along the minus strand of JAYWGI010000427.1, from coordinate 4,947 downwards.
AGCACGCCGGCATCGACGGCATACACCGTTACGTTGCTCACGGCAGGCCTGCCGCTCGCCGTCAGCACGGTGAGGTCCGCGTCGACCTGAGCGCGGGGGGCATAGCTTCGTGCGAAGCCTGTTGCGCTCACCTGCAACCGATGGGAGGCCACGTCAATGGGCAGCACCAAGCTTGCAAAGCGAGACCACGGCGCCTGCACCACATCAGCGCCGCCTTCACCGGTGCGCGGCCGCAGCAAACGAACCACCACGTGGACTGCGGCTCCCATCGCCTCGTTGATCGGCACCTCGATGGTCGCGTCGCGGGCGGAAAAGTGCGTGCGGTAGCTGCGATACACGCCCACACGCTCGACGCTTACAAGCGCATCGCTTTCCGGGTAAGGCATGTGCACCTGAACCTTGGCGGTGTCGCCGGGCTTGTATTCCTTCTTGTCTGCCTTAAGCGTGAAGCCATTCGGATCCTCGTTGCCCAAGCCCCATGCGGTCGCCCGCTCGCGCTCCACATCGACGAATTGGCTGCCCCGCAAAAGGCGACCGTGTGCGTCTGCGCCTTGCACCCGAACCACATAGCTTCCCTCCGTATGGGTCGGGAATACGCAGGGAACGGGCCTCGTATCAGTCCGCGCTTCGCACGCCGCAACGCGCGCTTCGGTCGTATGACACGTGTCGCGTGCGAGGTCTGTTTTTGAATTGCAGACTTGCTCCGTACGAAGCAGTTCTGCACGCAGCGACACGCCGACTCGCAATGTCCCATCGTGCTCCACCGCAGCGAGCATCGCCGCAATGGGCTTCCCGGCTTCGGCCACACCGGAGGAAGGCAACCCGATGGCGACGTACACATCTGTAGGATGCACCATTGTCGTCGCGCGCCCCGCTCCGCTCTGGTGCGTCACGTCCGCGACCTCGGCCTCCAATGTGACAGTCTGCGGCAAACCCGAATCAGACGGCGGTGCGACGAGGGACACCGCAAGCGCTCCGGCCGCGTCGAGCTCGCGCGCTTCATCGAAAAAGGGTTCATCGCCTCGCGCCACGCCGCTGCGGTCGATGCGCGGCGTCAGCTTTGAGTTCGAAGTCGCCGGCCAGGTGACTCTGTCACCCAACAATAGCGTATCGGCAAGCTCCGCCAGCGCAGGCAGCGCAGCGTCATGGGCATAGCCAACCACGTGGGCACTGAGGCCGCTCATTGGGCCGCCTGAGAGATAGTGCGCTTGCACGTTGAACGACAGCGCATCGCCGGCCGTCGCTACAGGGTTCGTGGCATTAACCGAAACCTCAAAGGCCGCGCTTCGATATGCGCCAAGATTCACCACCGCGGCCGTGGACAGGCCGTGCCCGTCGAGTTGGAACCGTATCGGCCCCAGTGACTGCATTTTCCCAAGTGGAACGTCGACCGCGAACTCGCCGAAAGGACCTGACTTCAGCTCCGTTTTGAAGAACGGCGCTTCGTCGCCAAAGGCCTGTCGCTCAGCGCTCAGAGTAAACAGCTCGCCGGGCACAATCTTGTTTCCGTGGGGCGACAGCGTACGCACGACGCCTTTGATGTGGGCCGTCTCGCCGGGCTGGTAGAAGCCCCGCTCTGAAAACACGGTGCCCTCGTGATCCGACGCAAACGGATCGCTCCAGCCATCCTGATTCTCCTCGTAGCCCAACACGGCGATGTCATCGCTCGAACGCGCGACATAGGCGCAATGATGCTCCTTGCAAGTCGCGGGGTCGACGGCTGGCACCACGCACTTGCCCGTTGCGTCACATCGCCCCTGCCAAACGGTTCGCGTATCACTCTGAAGCGCCAAGCCGACGTCGCCGTAGGGTCTGGCGGTGGCGAGATGCGTCACATGAATCTCGGAGCCGAAAACACTTGTCTTGCCGGTGAGCGCCATATCTGTCACAGCATGTGTCGTGGTGCTGACAACGGGCTTGCCGTCCGCATCCGTGTACTTCACGCGCACCGCAACCACGCCTCTCCCGCGCGATTTCACCAGCAACTCGTCCAGCGCAATGTTCTCTACATGAAACACGTTGCGCGCAGCACTGGGCACGACCGTGCGTGAGACCCACGGCGCGCTCTCTTCCCAGGTCGCGTCGTTCGCCGCCGGGTCCGACCGCCACTGCAAGGCCTCGGGCAACACCGCGGTTTCGACCGTGTAGCGCGCAAGATTGATCGCTGCCAATTTGAGCACACGCGTCGTCGCAGGCCGCTCAGCCTCGAGTACGCCGCTGTCGCCGCCCACCCGAATTTTGGGACTGTAGTCGCGCGTATGAAACGTGATGCTTCGGGGCCCCTTGTAGGCGCGGCCACGCACCTCGGAGAGCGGCCCCACCACCGACAGCGTATGCGGCACGCCAGGCTTGGGCACCAGGGGGAGCCGCACGGCGCGCGTGAGGCCATTCCTACGACCGCCGACATTGTAGTCATTCGTCCACGCGATGGCCTTGCCGTCCAGACGCAACGCGGCCTTGAGCTGCGCAGGTTTGGCCAGCGCGTTGAGCTCAACCGACACGAAGGACGCAGGGTCGCACGCTCTGGTCGCAGCGCCTTTGCGCTGACCGCACTCGAGTTCCGCCGAGAACGCCGGCGCCGTATGCCAATCCTTCTTGAACGCAACGCCCGATGGCAGCGTGCCTTCCGCGCCACGCATCGCGCCGTCCACTATGAGCGTCACGGATGTGTTCTCAGCGAACGGGCGCGCAGGCACGAACACCACACGGCGCTCATCCTTGGGGGCTTCAGCGTCGCGCTCGGCACGCACCTGTAGCAGCTCCGACCGGTTCGACAATGAGGCGTACTTTGCTGCGTCCGCGAGCGTGACGCGCTGCGAATACAGCACCCGAATCTTGGCGTGCGCTTGCAGTGCGGTACCATCCAAATCACGGCTGTGGCCGATAGGCTCCGCACTCACCACCGATACCGGCGCGGTGGAAAATGCCGCTCCGTACGACTGCGGAGTCGAAAGCACCTCTCCCGCCAGAGAGGCCACGCGACTCTTGAATTCGATGTCGTAGTGCGTGCCAAACAACAACCGAGGACGCGGCGCAAAGACCGCCGTACGCGTGCCAACCCACCGCCATACGCCGGCCACTTCAACACCGTCGTGGACGCGCACGGTCGCCACGTCCGGAAGGTTCTCGCCAGCGGGTGCAAGCGGGGCCATCGCGCGGTTGAACGTGATGGCCACCTCCAGCGCGCGGGCGGCATCATCGCCACCATCGCCCACCTGCGTGACCTTGCCTTTGGGGCTGATGGCCACCACGGAAAATGCTGCAGGCCTTACGTCTGGCGTCGCGATTTCGAGCACCCCCGACACGGGCGCCTGAGGGAGTTCGGAGCTGCGCTGCATCAGTCCGGCGCACGCGCTGAGTCCGGTCGCGACACCCAACACAGCCAAGAAACGGTTTGCGTGAACGAGAACATCCATGAAACCAGATCTATCCTTGCCGTACGGCCGGTACAACGTCGGTCTACTCGGCACCTACTTCACCTCAAGCTTGCCGCCCGCGGTGCGGCCGAACACGTCGGGGTTGTACATGGACTCTGCACGCATCGGCGGGACTACATAGGTGCCGCGCGTGGTGGCACGCGCAAGCACGCGGAAGTGGTGCAGGCCAGCCGCCAAGTCGGTGTACCAACGCACTTCGTGGTCGTCGTAGCTGCTCGGGCTTTGACCCATACGGCGCTCCAACACGGAGCCGGCTTCGCCGTTTAGGTCCGTGCGCACCGCCTCAAGCCCTGCGGGGATGGGCGCCACCACTACGGCGTTCTCGATGTCCTCGTCACTCGTCACCTCAATGTCGATGGCCACCAAGTCGCCCGCCAACAGTTGAGTACTAAGCGGCGCCGGAAAGGGCGGAATCTTGTCGCCGGGCTTGGGCGTGCGGGACAAGGTCCCCATGCGCCCTTCGAGGTAGATACCTGACTCTACGGGCTTGAGGGGCATCTCTTTGCGCGCGTAGCGGAGCGTTGCTGCGGTGTACACACGCCCCCCGGTGGCGCGCACCGTGAGGCCGCGCGTGAGATCTTGCTTGAGCAAGTCGGCCATACTCAGCGTGGCGCGCGCCTCCCCGGCGTGGCCCGCATCGAAGAGTGCATCAAGTAGCCCGGATGTGCCCACGAAGGCCTCGGCGCGCGCCTTGGTCTCACCCAGATGCAGTGCCTCGGCGGCGTCGCGCAGCGCCATCAGCGACCATGCGGTGGCATGCGTGTTGCGCCAACTGCCGTGCTCACGCTGAGACATGACGAGCTTCACCGTGGGCGCGAGCATGGGGTGCTCGGCGTCGAGGGCTATTAAGGCACGCAGCACGTGAGCGGTCTCGGCGTCGGAGTACCAGTGGGTGTGATCGGCTGCGCGCCTCGCCGTGCCGTCGGCGCCTGGTTTGAGGGTGGTCTCGATCATGGCGCGCAGCACGGCCACTTGTTCCCCTCCCATGCCCGCGACTTTCATTGCATGTGCAAGCAGAGCGACGTCCGACATGTTGAGATCGCTACGGCCCGCATAGAGCTCGCTCAAGAACCCTGGGTCCGCGGCGCCAAGCATTGCCAGCATGTCGTGCGCGAACACCATGTCGGGGTCTATCCACGCGCCCGGGTGCTTCGCTTCGAACACCCGTTTCTCTCGCGCGCTGTGGCCATGGCAGCCGTCACGGACCGCGGAGACCGCTTGCTTCAGAGCTTGTTCCGGCACACTGATCCCTCGCTTTTTTGCTTCTGAAAGGCCGTACGCCGCGTAAGCCGTGAGTCGGCAATCAAGCTGCTCGCTCTGGCCATACCATCCAATGGCTCCAGTGGAGTCTTGCCGGCTCAGCACCGTCGCGACGGCCTCTTCGGCTTTGGCATGCGCGTCCTTGGGCAAGCTCAAGCCCAAACGCTTTTGCAAGTCCTCAGCGGCAAAAGTGGACATAATCTTGGTTGTGAGTTGCTCGGAGCAGCCATAGGGGTAGTCCCACACGCCC
>JAYWGI010000426.1:0-4577 GCA_043779025.1 Myxococcales bacterium | reverse complement strand
GGTCACGAACCTCGTGCACCTCGTCGCCAACGAACCTGTCGCCGGGGATACCATAGCCTGCAGCTTTGGACGCGATGTCCTCGTTGGAGAGCGTGCGCGACAGCGGCGTGCCCATCGAGTACTCGTTGTTCTCGCAGATAAATACTACGGGGAGCTTCCACAGCGCGGCCAAGGAAAGTGCCTCGTGAAACCCACCGATGGACACGGCGCCATCGCCAAAAAAACAGAGCGTCACGCGGCCATCGCCCTTGTACTTGGAGGCAAACGCAACGCCAGCTGCCAGTGGGATGTGCCCACCAATAATGGCGTGACCACCAAGCATGCGGTTCTTGGCGTCGAACAAATGCATCGAGCCGCCTAGGCCCTGCGAGCAGCCCGTGGCTTTGCCGTAGAGTTCTGCCATGAGTGCGCGTGCGCTCATCCCCTTGGCGAGTGCGATGCCGTGATCGCGGTAGGTCGTGATCACGTAGTCGCCCTCCTCGAGCGCCGCGAGTGCGCCCACGCCTACCGCCTCTTGGCCAATGTACAGATGCAAGAAGCCGCCTATCTTGCCCAGTGCGTAGGCGCGGGCGGACTCCTCCTCCACGCGGCGAATCAATCGCATTTGGCGGTAGAGCGCGGGACTCTGGATGGGGGACGACATAGGCGCACTCTACCTCGCGAGTGCGCCCGCGCTCAAGGTTTCGCGTTGGAGCTGTGCGAGGTGCTTTTTGCGGCGCTGCTGTCGGCCGATGCGTTCTTGGCCGGGGCGCTGCTTCGTGTCCACACATAGAGGGCGACCAGCAGCACCATGGCCAGGGCCGCCGTGAGGCTTTGACGTCTGCGCAAGTTGCTGGTCTGCATTGGCGGCGCCAACATCGACGCAAGGGGCGAAGGGATGCTGAGCGGGCCGCTAACTCGGTCCTGCGCCGTGCCAAGCACCAGGCAGAGCCCCTCCCCATGGATGTCCAGGAGGTCGTGCAGGGGAAGCATCATTGCGTGCCTGGTACTGGCCATGGCACGCGCCTCGGCGACGCTGCGGTCGCGTTGTACTTGTACGTCGTCGCTCTCGTGTCGCTTGAGCGTGACCTCGCGCTGAAGCAGTGTGTCGTACGCTGTGGCGATGGAGGTGTCGCCCATTCTGGACCAGGGCGTGCGGAGCTCAAAACGACTCATGCGGGGCGGGGAAATGCTCATGCGGCCTGACGAGGGTTAACCAGCAAAATGACAGGCTACTTGGTGCCCTGTGCCATCCGGGATTTCGGCGAGCCGAGGTGCCGCAAGGTCGCAGGTGCCCACGCGAAAACGATCGCAGGTCGCCGCAAACGCGCAGCCAGATTTCACGGATCGGGTAGGGGTGTCGGACACGACGGGCAGCGAGGCGCGGGCGTCAAAGGTGGGAATGGCGGCGAGCAGTCGGCGCGTGTACGGGTGAGCAGGGTGGCGATACACCTCTTGCGTGGGGCCCTCCTCCACAATCTGCCCGCGGTACATGACACCTACGCGGTGCGCGACATGCTCCACGACGCGCAAATCGTGACTGACGAACAAGTAGGCGGCTCCCAGTTCCTCCTGAAGCCCCATCAGGAGGTTCAGAATCTGTGCTTGAATCGATACGTCCAGCGCGCTCACCGGCTCGTCGCAGACCACAAAATCCGGACGCAGCGACAGCGCGCGTGCGATGCCGATGCGCTGGCGCTGCCCGCCAGAGAACTCATGCGGATATCGATTGAGCTGGTCTTTACGGAGCCCAACGCGGTCGGCGAGCTCCAACACGCGGGTGTCGGTGTCGCTTTTGCTTTGCGTGAGCTTGTGCACTTGCAGCGGTTCGGCGAGCGCTTGCTGCACCGTCATGCGTGGGTTCAAGCTCGAGTACGGGTCTTGAAAAATGATCTGCATGCGGCGCCGCAGGGGGCGTAGTGCCGCCGCGTTCAGGTCCGTGATGTCTAGGCCGTCGAACGCGATGCGGCCAGCGTCGGTGGGCACAAGTCGCAAGAGTAGGCGCCCCAACGTGCTCTTGCCGCTGCCGCTCTCGCCCACCAGTCCGTAGGTCTCGCCGGCCGCGACGTGCAGCGAGACGTCGCGCACCGCCCACACCGGCGTACGGCGCCGCGCAAACCAATTGGCCGCGCCGCGCTCAAACGTTTTCGAGAGCGCCGTACCTTGCATCAAAACGGGCTGGGCTTCGCTCATGGGCCAAGCCCCTCGGCCCGCTTGCAGCGCACCTGTTGTGCGGTGTGGTCAGCATGGTCAACTGGGCCCTGCGCACGCAGCGCGATCTCCTGCATCGTACACGCATCTTCTCGGTAGCTGCAGCGTGGAGCGAAGCGACACCCCGGCGGCAGTGAGCGGAGATCTGGCACCGTACCCTCGATGGTGGGCAGGCGCTTGCCTGCGTTGCGCCCCGGAATGCTTGCCAACAGCGCGCGCGTATATGGGTGCTTTGGCGAGCGAAATACCTGGGTCGCATCGCCAGACTCCACCACTTGACCGGCGTACATCACATAGACGCGATCGGCGTGCGAAGCGATGACCGACAAGTCATGGCTGATAAAAAGAACCCCCAGATTCTTCTCCGCCCTTAAACTCTGGATGAGCTCTAAGAATTGCTTTTGCAACGTGACGTCGAGCGCCGTGGTGGGCTCGTCGGCGAGCAGAAGCTCGGGGCCGCATGCAAGCGCGATGGCCATGACGACGCGCTGGCGCATGCCGCCGGAGAGCTGATGAGGGTAGGCGTGTGCAAGCTCGCTGGCGTCGGGGACGCCCACGCGCTTGAGCATCTGCACAGCGCGCTCCCAGGCTTGTTTGCGGCTCAGGCCTTCGTGCAGGCGCATCCCCTCTGACACCTGCCATCCCACCGTGTACACGGGGTTCAAGCTGGTCATCGGCTCCTGAAAAACCATGCCGATGCGCTTGCCGCGCACCGCACACATCTGGCGCTCTGTAAGTGAGAGCAAGTCGTCAGAGCCCAAACGCAAACTCGCGGCCTCGATGCGCGCCTCGGTCTCCTCGAGTAGCCGCATGATACTGAGCGCCGTGACGCTCTTTCCACAACCGCTCTCGCCCACAACGCCTACGAATTCACCGCGGTCTACACGCAAATCGACGCCGTCCACGACGGCGAATTCCGCACCCTCGGCCCGAAAGCGCGTGGTGAGCCCTTGGACATGAAGGAGCGGAGTTGGGGGAGGGAAAACCATGCAAAACAACGCTACCCCTACGTTACCCCACATCGACTGCCATTTGTCGTCCAAATGCCTCTCACAAATGCGCAGAATCCGTTGCTTGACTGCGCGCCTGCGATCGCCAATCCTAAGACGCATGAACATCAAGTACGCATCCTTCCTGCTCGCCGGTGCCGCTTTGCTTGCAACCACCTCGGCTTCCGCGGGCCACCTCGCCGAGATGGGCGATGCCGACTTCAAGTTGGTGGTCGACCCTTCGGGCGCGTGCAAGGCCAAGAGCGAGTGCACGGTGACGCTGCGCCTCGAAGCGTTGGGCGAATACCACATCAACGACAGCTTCCCATACAAGTTCACCGGCGACGCAGGCGTGCCTTGGAAGAAGGCTGCATTCTCCAAAGCCGACGGAGACTTTGTGAAAACAGCCGAGAAAACCGGCCAAATGACCGTCAAGTTTAGTCCGGAGAAAGCCGGCAAGGCCACGGTAGCCGGGACGTTTAAGTTCAGCGTTTGCAGCGCCGCCAATTGCAAGGTGGACTCCAAGACGGTGACTTTCGACTACCCCGTGAAGTGACTGCTGCGTTGAGTGAGCCTAGCGCCTTACCGGCACTGCGTTTTGTAGACACGCATTGTCATTTGGACCCGGGCTACTTCTCGGATGGGCCTTGGGAGGCCATGGCCCGTGCCGCTCTTGAGGGCGTTACGGGCTTTGTGGTCATCGGTGTGGGCCGTGACGGTTTGCGTGTAGCCCGCGAAGACTTGGCCCTGGTGCAAGACCCGCGCGCGCAAGGGGCGTTACGCATGACGGCCGGGTTTCACCCTCACGACGCGGGCGAAGCCAACGCACAGACGCTTGCAGAGCTCATGCAAATGGCCGAACTCGCGGAGGTCTCAGCCATCGGCGAGATGGGCTTGGACTACCACTACGACCACGCGGATCGCGCCGTGCAGCGTGATGTGTTCGCGGCCCAAATAGCCATCGCGCGCGCAGCCAAAAAGCCGGTGGTCGTGCACTCCCGTGACGCGCGTGCCGACACCTTGGATGTGCTCCGAAGCGAGGGAGCTTGGGACGTCGGCGGCATCCTGCATTGTTTCAGCGAGGACTGGGAATTTGCGGTCGCCGCGATGGATATGGGCTTCTACATTTCCATCTCCGGTATCGTGACCTTCAAGAACGCGGCGGCCATCGCGGACGTGGCTGCACGCGCGCCGGCCGACCGCCTGTTGCTCGAAACGGACAGCCCCTACTTGTCGCCCATTCCCCTACGCGGCAAACACTGCGAGCCGGCTTATATGATGCATACTGCACGCAAAGTGGCGGCCTTGCGTGGGGTGGAGCTCGCGTCACTCGCCGGCAGTACCACCCAGAATGCCGAGCGTGTCTTCAGGACCTCGTTTGGGTCTTTCAACACGACT
>JAYWGI010000425.1:0-4583 GCA_043779025.1 Myxococcales bacterium | reverse complement strand
ACATCGTCTCGGGCGCGACCAATGTGACGACCAACTTCTCTACGACCACCGCGATGGGGTCTGCCAGCTGGGACACCCTCTCGGGCTCGTTCACGGCGAGCGCGAGCACCACGACCATGCTGTTCTTCAGCACCACATTGGGCACGGCGGGCCCCGGTGTGGATGGAGTGCGGGTTTATGACACCACGGTACCCGTCTGCACGACCCCCTGCGGAAATGGCTACATTCAGGGCTCAGAAACCTGCGACGACGGCAACACGGTTTCGGGCGACGGCTGCAGCCCAACGTGCGTTTTGGAGGGTGGCGCGATCTGCGATACCCCCACCAACCTTGTGGTCAACAACAGCTTCGAGACGCCATCCCTGGCGGCAAGCAGCAGCGTCAACCGCACCACCACGGGCCTTACAGGTTGGACCATTGCTTCCGGCACGACGCTGGAGCAACTGAGCAACGGCTTCTCAAGTTTGGTGTCGGCGCTTGGCCTGCAAGCGGTGGAGCTCAACGGCACCAGGCCCGCGCAACTTTCACAAAATGTCAGCACAAACGCGGGAGTAAAGTACGTCTGGTCTGCGCGGCTTGCCAACATCTCTGCTGGCACGCGCTCCGTTGCCACGGCTGTAACGAGCGGCACAAACAACAGCACCACCTGGCTGAACAGCAGCTCGACCTTGGGCACCAGCGCAGCATGGGACACCGTCGGAGGTCGCTTCACCGCGAACTCGACCACCAGCGGCTTGGCACTTCAAAGCCTCACCGCTGGGGCAACGGGTCTGCTCGTGGACGACGTGCGGCTCTCTACCGTGCAAATCTGCAACTGCGACGGTAACTTCGGCACCGGCACCGCACGCGCCTGCTCGAATGCCGCCTTCCCCATCTGCGACGCAACGGGCTGCCAGGCCGACGCCACAGCCACTTGCCCATAGGGTCGGCTCAAGACTTGCAAACAAGCCCGGGACGGGGCTACCTGCGCGCTTTCGCGCGATGCCCGAAGGCCTCGCGAAAGTCTTCTGCCACCAAGCCAACCGTAACCAAAACTGCCATGCCGATGGCCTATGCAGTCTGCATACGCCATCGGCACCGGCAAAGTTTTGTGTGAAGGCGCCTTGGGCGCTCTGCTCGCGCCTGGTGGCGGCGCAGTACATCAGCCTGCGTTTGCCCTTCTTACGTTGGCGGCTGCAGTGCCCGACGCCTGGGCGCGTGCGCAGGGAATCAACAGCGCCTCATACGACGTACAAACGAACGAACCCCCAATCCAAGATTTTGGATTGGGGGCAAAGTGGTAATCGCGGCCCGGAATACGAACCCGATAGGCCAGGGCTTGCTGCGCCCGTGAGCGCGGGACTAACGATATTGGAAGCCGCGTCCGCCGCACTGTTCGTCACCGGTGTCCAGGTCAATGCAGCACATGTAGGCTTCCGCGTTCTGGGCGCACCGTGCTGGACGGTAGCAAACTACGTTGCCCGCAGCGTTCGCCAATTGCCGAATGTCCGTTGCTCCTTCGAGTTTTGCGGCCTCTAGACGCTCCTGACCCGTTTGCGCGCTGCCAGAGTCGGCTTGCGACGCGCAACCCGCGCCGGCGACCATCAAGACTGCGACCAAAGAACCAATGATTTGCTTGTTCATGAGATACCTCCACGGCGAGTTGAGTAGAACCACTCAAGGGTTTGTCCCGCGGGCTTGCCGGGGCACCCAACCACCAGCAATCGCTGTGCCAATCTCGCCGAAACCTTCGTGCGACGCGTTTTGCTCGAATTCTCACTTTCTACCGCGGATTCGCGCGGCTGTAAGGACGCGCACTCGTCCAATTTGGACGTAACCTCGTACAACTTGCCCTTGGCATGGCCACGAGACCGCGACCTTGGCGACCCGATTTCCTCGCCGGAGCCTCGTCCCACGCCTGCTTGCGCGTTCCCGCTCTACGACCAAACGCCTCTCGGAAATTCGCTGCGACCCAACTCACTGTGAGTAAAGCTGTGATGCCGATCACGCATGCCATATACCTACGCGATCGGCACCGGCCAAGTTCGTGCGCGAGAAAACGATTAGCCGGTAATTGCAGGATGCACGCGCTTCCGCATGGAGGCCACACGCTTGGGGCGCTCGGCCATTTTGCGATCGATCCACTCGGTGAGCGGCGCAGCGACGTAGATGCTGGAGTAGGTGCCAGCCACAATGCCGATGACCATGGCCAAGGCAAAGTCCTTGATGACGCCCGTGCCCCAGATGAAGAACGCAAGCACGGAGAGCATGGTGGCGCCCGAGGTGAGCAGCGTGCGTGACAAGGTCTCGGAGACTGACAGGTTGATGATGTCGGCGAAGGGCTTGCCCTTATGCCGAGAGATGTTCTCGCGGATGCGGTCGTAGACGACGACCGTGTCGTTCATCGAATAGCCGACAATGGTGAGCACCGCCGCGACGGTGGCCAACGTGACCTCCTTGTGCAGGATAACGAACACACCAAGAACCACAAGCGCGTCGTGCGCACAGGCAAGCACGACACCCGGCGCAAAGCGCAGGTCGAATCGGAATGCCAAGTAGATAAGGATAAACCCCACCGCAATAAGCAGCGAATTGATGGCGCTCTTGCGCAGCTGCTCGCCGGCCTTCGGGCCTACCCACTCCACACGCAACGCCTGAGCAGGCACCGTGTCCGCACCCAGGCTGGTGCGCAGCGTGGTGAGCAACTGGTCGCCCATGGATTCAAGTTGGATCTCCACGCGGTGATCGCGTGGGTTGGACTCCACCACGGCGCCAGCGCTTGCACGGAGCTTGAGGGCGGCCACGGATTCCATCTGAGCGCGAACCTTGGCAAGATCAGGCGGGCTATCGTAGCGGGTCGCGATTTTGTCGCCGCCTGCGCTAAACTTCACTTCGGTGGCGTGCGCGCCAACGCAGGCTGCGTCGCCCGCAGGTGCGTCTACGCACAGCGCTTTTTTGACGGCGGCCTTGGTGGCGTCGCTAAGCGCGCTTACCTCTTGCACACGCACGATGTAGTGGTTGGCCTTGGTGTCTTTGACTTCGACCACATCGGGCTCGGAGAACTTGCCACCGGCGACGGTGGCCGCGCGAATCTGATCCGCCGTGACAGCCTTGTCGAAGGCCACCTCGAGCTCGGTGCCGCCCTTAAAGTCGGTGCCGTAATTGGGCCCCGGATAGAAGAGCAAGGCGAGGCTACCAAAGGTGAGGACCAAGCTAAGCGAGATCCAAAACCGGCGCATGCCCATGAAGTCATACTGCTTACCTGGCTTAAAAAGTTCCATGGCTCAGGTGCTCTCCACGAGTGTATTGGCTGGTGTCTGCGGCGGGACGGTAATGCCGACCGACAAGGTTTTGACGCGCGCACCGCGCACCCACCAGTCGAACACGAGGCGCGTGCAAACGACGCCGGTGAACAAGCTGGCGACAATGCCGACGATGAGCGTGATGGCGAAGCCCTTCACGGGGCCAGTGCCAAGCTGCGCCAAAATGAGGCCCGAGATGAACACCGTGACGTGACCGTCGATGATGCTCGCCATTGCGCGATCGTAGCCCGCATCTACTGCGGCGCGGACCGTGCGACCCGCGCGCAACTCTTCGCGGATGCGCTCATTGATAAGCACGTTGGCGTCGACCGCCATGCCGATGGTGAGCGCCAAACCAGCGATGCCCGGGAGCGTCATGGTGGCGCCGAACGTAGCGAGTACGGCTAGCTGTAGGGCCAGGTTGAAGAGCACCGCCAGGTCGGCCACAAAGCCCGCCTTGCGATAATAGGCGACCATAAACAGCAGTACCAAGCCGGAGCCAAAAAGCGCGCCAGTGACTCCTTTACGAATCGCATCCTCGCCCAGCGTGGGCCCAATGAGGGTCTCGTTGGAGGGCGTGATAGGCGCGGGCAAGGCGCCGCTTTTGAGCACCAATTCGAGCTTGCGCGCGTCGGTGCGCTGCCTGTCGCCCGAGCCGCCGCCGAGCGTGACTTGCATGTTGGACCCAAGCTTCTCCTGAATCACGGGCGCACTGTTGACCGTGTCATCCAAGATGATGGCCATGCGGCGTTTGATGTTGGCGGTGGACAGCTCCTCCATGCGCTCGGCACCCGCGGGCGTGAAGGTCACGCCTACGGCCCATGAAGGCGAGTTGTTCGACGGCGGGTTGGTGCGCGCATCTGTGATGTACTCGCCGGTTACGTCGGCGCGGCGATACAAGTACAAGGTGCGCCAACCGATTTCGGTCTCCACCATGGTGTCCTCGTCGAACTCACGTAGGGCCTCGAAACCAACTTGGTGGTCGTCGGGTACCGGCAGGGTCGCGGCCCACACCTTGAGACGCTCGCGCGTTTGCGTGAGCGTCTCGCCTTCGCGCTTCACCATACGTGCATAGTGCACGCTTGCGGTTTTGCCCGCGCCCGTAGGCGCATTCTCCACGTTGCCTTCGACCGACAGGCCCTGGCCCTCGGGCAAGGTGTTGTCCTTGATGGTGCCGAAAAAGTCGTGGTCGTCGTCGACCATCTTGAACTCAAGACGCGCCGTGCGGCGAATGGTCTCTTTGATCTCATCGAAGGCGGCCTTGTCGTTTCCGGGCACCTCGATGATGATGTCTTCGTCGCG
>JAYWGI010000424.1:0-16090 GCA_043779025.1 Myxococcales bacterium | reverse complement strand
TGCCGCCATGCTTGTGCCGTGCCTTCGCCGCCCATCGCGGCAAACGTATCGAAGAAGGCGCAGCCTTGGGCCGAGGCCACCGCGCGTTCAACTTTGATGACTTCCGCGAGTCGCGGGTTGGTGGTCCACGTTTTGCCGACTTTGGATTCGATGTCGGGTGGACCCAGCAGCAGGCATGATGCATTGGGGGCGAGACGTTTTGCTTTGGCAACAGCGTCCTTGACGGATTGTTCCATTTCCTCCAATGGCTTCGTCGCGTTTGAGTCGCTGGCCTCGTTCGCACCGTACGCGAGCACGACAAGAGAGGCGGGGCGCCTAGCCATGTAGGCCGCGAGCCAAGGTTCGTTATACTTTACAAAGTCAGAAGCGCGTGCGCCGTCCACGCCTAAGGCGTCGTACACGATGCCGCTCTTATCTGATTCTAGCTCTACGCCGTAGACCCATGCGTCGCCTTGGCCGGCACGTACTTCGACCCTGTGGCTTCCTGCCGGGACTTCTACTTCGACATAGGCAGCGCCGGTCTTGGTGCTGTCTTTGGTCGACACGGCCGTGATGGTGTCATCTACGTAGAAGCTTAGCGGTGCGCCCGTCGGGCTGCGCTCAAACACGAGCGTGACTTTGGAGGTCGTGGCTTGGACTTGCGTGCTTATCAATGAGCCGCGCGCTTGGCTGTGCATGACGAGTCCTCCTGGACCAGTGTATTCTGCATGCTTCTCGCGTGCGAACCCTTTGCCCGGGGCGGACTCGATGCCGTCCTGATTGTACCAATCGTAGGGGCGGCCCAACATCACGAAACCGCGGCCGCCGTTGCCGAATCGTCGTTGTAGAGCGGTGCGTGCGCTGCGCGAGAGCGAGTCGATGGTGCTGTGGGAATCGCCAAAATGAGCGACACGAATGTCCTCCCGTAGCGCGCCCGATTCAAGCTTCCGTGTCGCCGCAAAAAAGTTTGCGAGGGCGGCCGAGAACTCGATTGTGCCTCGCAGCTCCAAGGCGGGAGAGGGGGCAGCGGGGGTAGCCGCGACGGCGGCGAGCAGCAGGGACGAAAAAATCATGGTCCTACAGGGGTATCTTGTAGGGGTCAGCGTTGACAACAAAGAGCACGCCGCCGTAGCGTCCACGCCCATGAAGTCTACACTCGCATCGTTTCGTCTTGTTGCCCTCCTCCGTACCGGGGTGGCCCCCACCGCATTGCTCGCGGTGGGCATGGGCTCAGGCTGCACGGACGAAGCCGCACCTGCAACCTGGGTGAAACGCCTCGACGAGGTCGCCAAGCGTTCGGACTCGGTTCAGCGCCTCAGCCAAATGTTTGAGGACCGCATGTCCAAGTCGGGCAGCGATCGCAGCAAGCCCGAGGTGACCGAGTTTTCCAAGTTGGTCACTCCCGCGCTGGTCACTGTCGCAGGTACGCCAGGCCTCGACGAAAAGACCCGTATGGCGACCATCAAGCTGCTCTCTGATATGCGTGATGCCGCGGCGTTTCCGGCCTTCGCGAAAGTGCTTGCGGCAGGTAGCCTCGCGACACCCGAAGAGATTCGCGACGCGTCTTCCGCCATTGCCGCTTTGGCGAAATCCGGCGTGGCCGTTCCGGCCAATGTGGCTGATGAGCTTTGGGCGCGCTTTGCAAGTTCCAAGCCCAGCACGTTGAAGTCCATACAGGCGGTCCGTGCCCTCACCGATGCCGTCGTGTCCGTCAAAGCTCCAAGCTACGCGCCCAAGGCTGCGGCGATGCTGCGGTTGCCGGTAGGCGCCACGCCCACCGATCGCACGGACGCGCTCGAGTACGCGCAGTCTACCGCAGCCCACGTTCTTGGCGCGCTCAAAGCGCCCGATGGCGCGCGCGCTCTGGTGGCCTGCTTGCTGGACCCGGCCAAGGGCGGCGCGGCGCCCACGTTCATCGCCGCACTGCGCAAAACACCGGGCGCCTCCGAGCTTGCCTTGCTTGGCGCGCTCAACGGCAGCGACGCAGAGTACTTGGCCCTCACGTCGGCGCTGCAGGACGGCAAATGGCGCGCGATGATCGCCGAGGCGCTCTCGAGCATTTCACGCCCGGCGGGCCGCGACGCCGTCATCGCCGTACTCGACAGAACCACCGACCCAGCCGATCGGGCAGCGCTCACTCTTACGCTTGTGAATTTCCCGGTGAGCAAGGGCTCGGTAGACGCGTTCATCGCGTCGTTTAAAAAGATCCCGGCCGACAGCTTGATGGGCGCCGCCAACGCCCGCGCGTTGCTCGCCACGGTCTCGGCTTCGCTCATGGACCCTGCTTTGGTCTCATTTTTAAGCAAGGAAATTGCAGATGCAAAGGGTGACTTTGCGGACGAGTTCAAGAAGAGCGCGCTGGTCGCGGTCTCCAAGCTGATGGGCCCCGAAGACGTCGCCGCAGTAGGCGCGCTGGTGGCCAAACATGCGGCCGCCGACAGCTCGGAAAAGAAGTTCTACGACACGTGCGCAAGCGCGCTTGCAACGGCCAAGAAGGACCCCGCCGCCAACATTGCGCTGTTGTTGCAGACTGCAGGTACCACCACGGCAGGCACCATGAGCCCGGCGCTCAAGGCGGCGTGGAACGCCGGGATGTACGGAAACGACAACACGCGCGCCGACCTTGTGCAGGCCTATACCTCGGGCAAGGCGTTAACGCTGCCCACGCTCACGGCCATCGATCACCTTGCGCCTTCGGGCGACGACATCTCCGCCACCGCGCTTGAGGGGGCGGTAGGCAAGCGCCCGGGCGTCGCCGCGTTGGACGATGCTGCGGCCAAGCTCGCAGACAAGTTGCGTGCGCGCAAAAGCAAATGATTCGACTCAAAGGAACGGGCGCGCATGCATCGCTCGTGGCAGAGAGCGATGGCGAGCTGTGGATCGGCAGCGCAGCGCATTGCGTGTTGCGTGTAGAAACCCTTGAACCAGAGCACGTGCGCATCGCACCGACCGCCGAGAGCTACGCGGCCTTTGTGCAGGGCGCGGAGACAGTCGTTTCACTGGTACGTGCCGGCGTGAAACGGCCCCATCGTCACAATGAGCCCATGGCGCTGGAGCACGGGGACGAGCTCGTCATGTTCGATCGCGGCCTGCATCTAATCGTCGAGATTGAAGAGGCGGATGACGCCAATGTGGTCGCCTCCAGGCGCATGCTGGAGTTCGGGGGCGACACGAGCGCTCTGGGCCTGAGCGCAGCGCGGGTTTTGGATGTCACGGAACTGACCCGCGCCGCAGCGAGCATCGAGGACATGGACGTGTTGCTAGTGGCCATGGGCGAGGCGGCATTCCGGCTGGTGCCGGAAGCCACGCACGCGGCTGTGATGCTGCGCGACACCACGCGCGAAGGGGCATTCATCTCGGCCTACGCGACCCGTAAAGGCATTGGGCCAGGTGAGAGGATTGCAGTCTCGCGTGGCGTGTTCAGGCGCGTCTTGCGCGACAAGGCAGCCGTGCTTGTGACAGACGCGATGATGGAGCTCGAGCCTTCTGCCTCGCTTTTGGCCACGCAGATTCGCTCCGCCATCGCGGTGCCGCTGTGGAAGGGCGACGAGATCTTTGGCGTCCTGCAAGTCGACAATCGCGACCGCGGCCGGATGATGATGCCGGCCGATGTAGACGTCTTGGCGCTCTATGCCGCGGGCGCGTCTCTTGCGCTGGCGCACGTGCGGCTCATTCGTGACTTGCGCAGCGCCGAAGCGCGCTTGGACGCGGAGAACCGGTATCTCAAGAGCTCGGCGCGTGCCCGACGCGAGAACGATCCGTCGACGCCCACGCGCATCTTAGGCGAGAGCGAGGCCATCACGCGCGTGGTCGACTCGGCGCTGCAGGTGGCGCCCACCAAAGCCAGTGTACTGATCTACGGCGAGACAGGTGTAGGCAAAGAACGCGTCGCCAACTTTGTGCACGAGAGCTCCCCGCGTCGAAGCAAGATGCTGGTGGCCATCAATTGCGCTGCTGTGCCCGAAGCGCTCATGGAGAGCGAGCTCTTCGGCCACGTGCGAGGTGCGTTTACGGGCGCGAACGACAACAAGTCTGGTCTGTTCGAAGTGGCCGATGGCGGCACCTTGTTTTTGGACGAGGTGGGCGAGTTGCCACTCTCGTTGCAAGCAAAATTGCTGCGTGTACTGCAGGAGGGCGAAGTGCGACCCGTGGGGGCCACGACGAGTCGTCGTGTGGACGTGCGGCTCATCGCAGCAAGCAACCGAGACCTTTCGGTGGAGGTGCAAGAGGGGCGGTTTCGAGCGGACTTGTACTACCGCTTGGGCGTGTTTCCGCTTTACGTGCCGTCGCTACGCGAACGCCGCGGGGACATCCCGCTCTTGGCGCGCACCTTCTTGCGCCGCTACGCCCAGGAGTTTCAGCGCGAGACCGAGGGCTTCACGCCGGGCACGCTGAGCGCACTGCAAGCGTATGCATGGCCTGGCAACGTGCGCGAGCTTCAGAGTGAAGTGCAGCGACTGGTGATCCAAACGCCTTCGGGAATGATGGTGGCGGAGGAGTACTTGTCGCCTGCCGTGCGCGAGAGCGGCGCCGGCGTTGCACGCGCAAAGCCGGCCAAGGGCACATTGTCCGACATGATGGACAGCGTCGAGCGTGTGTTGCTCACCGAGAGCATCGAGGAGCACGAAGGCAACAAGTCGGCGGCAGCGCGCGCCCTCGGCATCACGCGTGAGGGGCTCTATAAGAAGCTGAAGCACTTCGGCGTCAACGCGTGAGCAACACTGTGGCCGCTTTGGCTACGTGTGCGGCACGACTAGGGGAAACGCTTACATAAGCGCACGAAAAAATCGCGTGCATCAATTTGGCCGTGCGGTGGCTGAGCTGAAAGTGTGGCGGGAGAGCTCTGCTCTTGGAGACCGTCATGCTCAAAGCCTACCCAGCAACGATTACCGAAGATTGCAGCTCGCGAGCCGACTTGCGCGTGCCCTATGATGCGCCGGTGCTTCGGCATTTGGGCTCGGTGCATGAGCTTGTTTTGGGTGCGACGGGTGTGCGCAATGACATGCGCGGAGGCCGCAAACCTTAGAGCACCGAGCGCTACTCCGTGCACATTCCGCCTGGGTCGGCTCCGGCGTACTCCCAATGCCAAGGCTCCGAGGGCACTGTGTTCTCAAACCCGTAGGACCTTGCGTGTGCGTAGAGCCACTTTGCGCTTGGGTCCTTGATGTCTAGCGCGATGCCGTTCTGGTGGTTGCTAAATCCGGGCTTTGCCGCGAGGTTGCCGCTGTTGCACTTTTTGCTGAGGTAGCAGTCGTAAAGGTACTCCTGCTCCTTCATCGTGCGAAAGCCTGAATTTAGGATCAGCGCCACACCATCTGCCGCCGCGGCCTCGCGCAGAAGCAAAAATGCGTGGGCGGCGGCAACGCCGACCTCGTCATTTCCCACCGTGACGACCTCGATGCGCGAGGCCACGCCCCGCGTGTATGCAGTCTGAGTAACTCGTGTGCAGTTTACATCTTTTGCGATGGGACCTACCGCACCAGGTGTTACGCCGCCACATCCGGACGTCGCATGGGCGAGTAGGACAAGGAAGCAGATGATGGATAGCTGGGCGCGAGCGGCTACACGCATCCTCCAACAGTGACGCAGGCCTCGCGATTGAGCCACGCCCACATATCGAATTTGTCCTACATGTCGCCCAGAGTAAGTGGCCGTGGTGTGCTGAGCGCGCAGACTGCACGTCGTATCGTGGCTCTAAGCAAGGCTTCGCCGTGGGCGTGCGCGAGCTCGACCAAGTACGCGCGGGCGCGATCGTCGGCGCCCACAGCACTGCCGAAGTTGGCGAGGCCCGCCTGCACCAATTCGTCAAGTATGGTGGACTCGATGTCCTCCGGGCGATCCTGTAAATCCGGGAGCGTGAGCCGCATGTGTGCGGAGGCCTGGGGCGCATCGCGTGTGGGGTACACGTAAACATCAGCATCGATCGGCGTGTGCTCATGCACCGAGAGCAGATGCGCATCGACAACCGCGACCGCTGTGGGTTGTAGGGCGGCGCGCAGTGCCGTCCACTGCGCTGCAAATACGGCGTCCGCGAAACGAGTGGCGTGCACCAGGTACCAACGTTCTTGAGTGCCAGCGAGCAAGCGCTCAACAGGCACGCCTGGTGGTAGCACCAAGTCCGCGGGCTGTGCGCGCAAGGGAGACGCCAGGGAGCGCACCAACTCGGTGGCCGCACCTGAGTAGTAGGAGAGCGGGAGAGCCGGCGCGAGGGCCCCGTGCGCCGCCAACGTCAAGGCCTCCGAATGTGCGCGTGTACTCTGCAACTCTTCGCGTAGCGCTGCTTGCTCCGCTTGTGCGCGTAGGTGCCGCGCACTCGACTCTTTGAGAGCGCTGGACTCAACAATGCGCTGCGCCATGCGCAAACCCAGCTGGTGCAGCACGCGCACTTCCTCGTAGCAAAGCGCGCCGCCGGCATAGGCCTCAGGCACGCTGAGGTAGCCCATTGGCTGGTCCACGGTTCCCAGTCGGAGCCAGGCACATGCTTCCTCGCGCTGCAGGCGGTGCAGCCATGAGCGCAGCTCGGGCCGTCGTTTGGATAGATGTGCGAGGGTACCCGTGGAAACCACGGCAAACGGGAAGGTGCCGAGGAAGGCAAACGTCTCCTGGTCCCAGTCCTCGTTCGCGAGGTGAAGTCTTGCGCCGTCGCCGGCGTCCGCTGCCTCCGTGAGTACCTCCAACATGTGCGCCAATGTTTGGGCGCTGCTCTCGCCCGGTGCATCAAGGGAGCGTTCAAAGAAGGCCAAGCGTGCGCCCGCTTGTGGCAAAAAAATGCGCGACACTTTCGGCAAGCGCAGCCCCAAAGAGAACGCGAAGAGCACGTACGGAACCGACCACAGGGGGCTCGCGCCCGCTGTGGTCGCCAGCATATAGGTGCATAGCGCAATGAACGATGCCGAGACTGCGCTTGTGAACACCAAGCGTTGGGCTGCGGCGAGCTTCAGCGTGGTCGCGGGTTCGAGGCTGCTAAACCACAGCGCTCCAAATCTCAATGTGAACGCGAGTGCAGCGCTGGCCACGTGGCTCGCGGCACTACCGTGCAGCACGACCAGTGCAGGCGCAGCGACGCAAAGCAGACCCGCCGCGTAGGACAAAATCTCGGCGGCGCCCAGTTGGGTGCGCTGTGCGTGGCGCGCATAGGCATAGGCCGCCCAAGCGCCAACGTATCCCATCGCGGTGATGCCGACATCGGACTTGCCCTGGGTATAGAGCCCCAGCAAGACGCCCAGCGCGGCCACCACGGCCACTGTCCAGCGCGACGTTGGGGCGAATGCACGTAGCGTCGCGGGGTAGACTCGGCGCAGCCCTGCACCATCGGGGCAGTCTGCAAGCGCGTGCGCCCAACATTGCAAGCTCCACGCGAGAAGCACGGTGGCCCATGCACGCGTGAGCGCGACAGCAGGGCTGGCTTCCAGCGCCAAGAGAGCCAGCCACGGGAGTGCTCGCTGCGTGGGAGGCGACAGAGACGGGAGGCGACGACGCATCGGGCTTCCGGGGCAATCTACCCGAACTCATGCGGCGCGGCCTCATTCCCGTGCCCCGTTGCGCGCCGTACCCGCTACACTCCGTCCGAATCACGCATGCGACGCTTCCCTTGGTACCTCTTGCTCTTTGTTTGGGGCGCGCTCTTTGTTTGGTTCACGCCGGCGCTCGGGCGCACTGCACAAGTGTTGAGCTTGGCCTCGTGGGTGCTTCCGCTTCTTTCTGCAGGATACACGCATCGAGGCGCCACGTTGCGCGGCGCGCTCGTGCTTGCAGCCGGCGTCGCTTTGCTCTTCGCCTTCGCGGTGTTTCATGGCCGTGCGAGCATGCTGCCGGCGAGCGAAGACGCGTGGGTCTGCGGGCGCATCGCGGCCCAGGGCCTGCTTGCGTACATGGCGCTGTTTGCGTGGTGCAAGCAATGGAGCCCCAGATACGGTGTGGGGCTGGCGCTGTTCTTGGATGGTAGCCTGGGCTTCATTCCAGGGTGGGGCGGGCTCTTTCCGCGTCTGCACTTGGTATCGTTGCTCTCGAGCAAAAGCGTGCACTTTGCACTTGCCTCCTACAGCGGCGCCGCATTGTGGGCGATGGCACTCGGCTATGGCGCGCTCGGCTATTGGCGTCGTCCCCAAAAATCGTGAGCAGCATGCTTGACAGCGTGGGCCTCGCCCGAATAGGAAGTCCGAGCGCTAGGCACTCGTAGCTCAGCTGGATAGAGCACCGGCCTACGAAGCCGGGTGTCGAAGGTTCGAATCCTTCCGAGTGCGCCACCAACGAGGTTTTTCGTGGACCAACCCGAACCTCTCCAAGCTGAATGGGATCTGCATTGGATGCGGGTTGCACTCAGTCTTGCGCTCGAAGCAGGAGCTGCAGGTGAGGTGCCCGTAGGTGCCGTAGTCGTAGGCCCTGATGATCGCATGGTGGCTACAGGGAAGAACGCGCGCGAGCAAAGCCACGACCCCACGGCTCACGCCGAGGTATTGGCCATCCGTGCGGCTGCGGTGGCGCGTGGTCACTGGAGGCTCGATGACCTCACGCTCTATGTGACGCTGGAGCCATGCGCGATGTGCGCCGGCGCGTTGGTCCTGGCGCGCGTGAGGCGCGTGGTGTTCGGCTGCACCGACTCAAAGGGCGGCGGTGTCGTTAGCTGCTACGGCATTGGCCGCGACGCAAAGCTCAACCACAGCTTCGAGCTTAGCCAGGGCGTGTGCGAGGCCGAGTGCGCGGAAGTGTTGCGTGACTTCTTCCGTGCCCTGCGAGCCAGCGGCAAGAATGGCCGCTACACCGGCAACCGCTAGCACTCACCCCACATTGTCATCCTGAGCGAAGCGAAGGACCTCCCGGACGTATCGCTCACGGTTTATGGATAGGCCCCCGTCTCTTGCCCGGTCTCCACGCCGCCTGCACTTGTGGGGTCTTCGGGCCACGTGTCGTGAGGCTCCGGAGGCGGCATACCGGGGCGCCAAAATACGAGTGCCTCGTGGCTGGCGCGCGCCAAATCGCTGGCCTCGATATGGCCGCGCTTGTGGGCTGTGCGCAGCAAAAAACCAATATGGGCCCTGAGCTGGCTTGATGGCGCACCCTTCTCGCGTGCGGCTTCGAGCCGCTTGGGCGAGGGCAGTCCGCTTACTAAGAAGAAGCATTCGGCCACGCTGAGCTCACGCGGCGTGCGGCCAAAGTAGTGCATTGCTGCATCGCGAATGCCGTAGGTGTCCGGGCCAAACTCCACCACGTTTAGGTAGAGTTCGAGCAGTTCGTCTTTTGACATACCGTGCTCGAGCAAGGTTGTAAGCAGCAGCTCCTCGGCTTTGCGTCCCAAGGTTTTATTTCGTGCTAGATACACGTTTTTGGCCAGCTGCATGCTGAGCGTGCTGGCCCCCTGCACAAAGGCGCGTGCCTCCATGTCCTTGAGCGCGGCGCGCCGAATGGCGCCGAGGCTGATGCCGTGGTGCTCGTAGAAGCCGCCGTCCTCACTGGTGAGCAAGGCCGCGCGCACCCCGTCGGGGATCTCGTCTAGCGGTGTCCAAGAGTCTGTGCCGGGGCCCGTCGTGCGTTCTGCCGGCGCCCCGTGTTGGTCGAGGACGGTGTAGGAGAAAGCGCTCTTAAAGCGGGCAGGGTCCGCACTTGGAGGTACTTTGGAGAACGTGCAATCTGCATGCGTGTCAAAATGCAAACGCTCAGCTTCTGTAGCCCCCAGCGTGTTTATTGCCCCGGTAAAGTCAAAGCTTCCTGCGAGCTTTGCGTCGCCAAGGTGTGTCCACATCTCGGCAGGAACTGCGGTGCGTAGGGCGTCGCATGATACTCTGGGAATCGTCAGTGAAAGTGCGAGCTCGGGCTTCGTGCCAAAACGCAGCATGCCCGCCACGTCGGCCTGTAGTGCGCCGAGCTCGAAGTGTCCCGCTTGCAACTCGATTTGATCGGTAGTCCATGTGCCACTCGACCGCACCTTGAACGACAAACCTTCGAGCGCCTGGGCGCTCAGCTTGCTGTTCTGAAGTCCTAGCCCGTCCGCGCTTAGCGAGCCCTTCCAACTGACATGGGTAAACGATCCTGCCATCGGTGAGGCTCCCGCGTTGCGCGCGAGCACGAGCTCACCCTCCGGGCTGAGCACCGCACTGTGCAGGTTCCAGTCACTGCGCGTGGGAACAAGACCTTCCACCAGCGCATAGGGAAAGCGTGCGATGCGGCCCGAGGCGACAATCGGGGCGTGTGCATCACGTGGCAGCCGGATCTTCGCGTCGGCCGACTCGCTCGAAAGGTCAATGGCAGTGCTCGTCTCATCGCGCTGCAGGCTGAGGGCCGCATGCGAGAGTGCCCACTGCGCGTCCGGGCCCTCCCACGAGAGATTCAAGTTCTCAACGCGAAGTTCGCGATGTCTCGCGGCCGCTGGGTCTTGGGCCAAGGTGGACTCCGACTCGATGCGCAAGGAAAAGACCTCACGTAGCTGCACAGCCGAGCCATGCACCTTCACGCTTAGCTCTTGCACTTTCACGACGTCTTGCTCCACCTGAAGTTCGCGCGCCATGGCGTCGAGCAGGCCTGCGTCGTCCCACACATGTAGGCCTTCCACCACCCAGATGCCGCCGCGGGCAGGGTGCGCCCATCGAGCCTCCGCGTGCAAGCCCGCGCCGTAGTGTGCGACGCGAGCCGTCAGTCTTCGATTGAGCTCCGTGCGCGCGTAGCGCCCACCTATGTATCCTGCATATAAAATGGTCAGCGCAGTCGCGCCCCCGATGGCTGTGCTCTTTAGTGCACCCACGTGTGCCACTCCTGCTCGTAGATATGCACCAGCTCTTGGCGGTTGAGTACGTTCACGGGGGTATCAACTTCGCGCATGTCGCGCCCAAACGCGAACAAGGTGGGGAGCACTGTGTCATCCAGAAATCGCAAGCCTTGGGTGTGCAGGAGGGTTGGCGCATCGAAGGGCTCACGCGCGGCCAGCATGTAGCCCCACTCGCCAAACGTTGGCACCGCCACGTGGTAGGGGCGCACTTGCCAACCTGCCGATTGCAATGTGTGTGCAATGCACCAATACGACTGGCGCGCTGATAGTGGCGAGGTGGCTTGCACCACCAAGCGTCCGCCAGGCGCCATGATGCCGCTCAAGCTTTCGTAAAACGCGCGGGTGTAGAGCTTACCCAAGCCGTAGTGATTGGGGTCTGGAAAGTCGACCACCACAGTGTCGTAGCGCGCGCCAGATTCTGCCGCTCTCAGCACCCAGCGGAGCGCGTCTTCGTTCAGAACACGCACGCGCGGGTTGCTGAGCGACGCGCCATTGAGCGCGCGCAATGGCGGGAACTCGCGCGCCAACGCCGTCATGCCGGGGTCTAGGTCCACCAGCAAAATGTCTGACACACGCGCGTCTTTGAGCAGCTCGCGTACCGCCAAGCCATCGCCGCCTCCCAGCACCAACACGTGGGTGGGTCGAGCGGTTGCCGCGAGCACGGGGTACACCAAGGCCTCGTGGTACCGGTGCTCATCCACAGATGCAAACTGCAGATTTCCGTCTAAGTACATGTCGAAGCCCCCGCGTGCGCGGGTGAACACGACGCGCTGAAACTTCGTCTGCTGCGTGTGAAACACAGCTGCGCCTAGCAAGGTCTCGTCGGCCACGCGCATCCAGTGCCCGGAGGCGCCTGCCGTCACCCCGAGCGCGACGAGTGTAAGTACAAAGTGCATGCGAAGAGTCCGCAGCAACGCAAACGCGCGTGCGCAAGCCATCGAGCACACCACCAGCAACAAGGCAAAAAACAACGACGCATGCAGCGGGCCCAGTTTGGGGATCAACCACGAGCCCGCCGTGAGCGCGCCTAGCAACGCGCCCGCGTAGTCCAAGCTCAGGGCGCGCGAGACCACATGGGTCCACGCGCCTTGGCGTCGCAACAACGAGACCGCCAGTGGCAGAAGCGCGCCGACGAAGACGCCGCTTATGCACAGCGCGGCGCGTAGCACCAAGGCCGGCGAGGCGGCCGCGCCCACGGCCACATAGACAACCGCCGGCGTGCAGCCGCCTGCGAGTGCCGCTGCAAGCATGCATTCGACAAATCGCCGCTGTCTTGCGTGCGCGTAGCGACTGGCCCATGCGCCGGCGCCCATAGCGGCCATGTACAAGCCGGCCGCCAGCGAGAACTGCGTGATGCCCTCTCCAAGCACATAGCCGCCAAGTGCGCCCGCCACGATCTCGAAGCCCATGCCCGCTGCCGCGAAGGCCACCACCGTGCCGCCAAAGAGCGCTCGGGTAGCACGGGCGTCAAGCTGCGTCATTTGCCGCCGAAGCCACCGCCGCCACCACCGCGCACGCCGCCTATGTAGCCCACGCCGCTGCCGCCACTGCCTCCGTCGCAACTGGAGACCAAGGCGCCCAAGATCGCGATGACTATCAAAGTGATCACAATCATCACGACGATCTCGGCTGCCGTAATGCCCCGTTTATAGCTTGGCGTTATGGCCGCCGCTTGGCCAAATGCCATTTTGAACTCGATGGGGTTCACCCGCTGGGCATGGCTCCAGTTCGCTTCGCCGCCCGAGAGCTCCAGCGCGAGGGTGGCCTTTGGCGACGTGCGGCTACCCGCTGCGTAGTCTTTGACTTGCACGCGCTCACCCACCTGCACGCGCCAATAGAATTCGCCAATGACGAACAATACGGTAGAGGTTGTGCTGTTTCGCAGCACGTACGTTTCGCCAGCAAACTGCACCTCGTTGCCGGAGCTTGGCTGAGCAATATCGCTGCCAGGCACACTGCGGGCGAGCCAGGTGCCTTCGTCGTCGATGACCAGCCACACAAAGCCGTCGCCCACCTCATAGAGCAAATACTCTTGCCAGGTGTACGTGTCGCCTTCCTCGGTGGCGGAGCGGGTCATGTAGCCGACCACGGTCCAGGTGGTGCCGCCCAGCTCGCCCTTGCTGCCCAGTGGGATGGGGCAACCTCGGCCGGCCAAGTCGTGCTCGGCCAAAATCTTGGCGCCCGCCGGCTCGGATACGGTGCCGCAGTACTTGCAGGATACAGTGATCGCGGCCGCGCCGCTGAGCAAGTCCAAAGGTGCGCCGCACTTGGGGCAGGTGTACGTTTTGGCTGCTGCGGCCTCGCCGCGAACCAGGCCGGCGCGCGTGACTTCGAAGTCGGCGTAGATCACGCGCTTGCCCGTGTAGACGGTGATGGCGCTGTTCTCACCACGCCCATAGTCGATGCTCGCGATTGCGCGGCCGGGGCCCTCCAGGTCGGCGAACCACACCGGCGTACCCGGAGCGGCGCCGCGCGCAAGCTCGCCTTCGCCGCCGCTCATGG
This sequence comes from Myxococcales bacterium, assembly GCA_043779025.1. Classification (GTDB taxonomy): domain Bacteria; phylum Myxococcota_A; class Polyangia; order Polyangiales; family Polyangiaceae; genus JAAFHJ01. The sequence goes on along the minus strand of JAYWGI010000424.1, from coordinate 2,850 downwards.
TGCCTTGGCCTACCTCGGCCACGGTGAAGTTGCCCGCGGTACCTAAGGCCACCGTGAGCCCTGGTCGCAGCGCGCTCATCTCGGGAGGCGCAAAGCTGCCAGGCTGCAAAGGCGCAACAAAGGCCCAACGCCCTTGCGCGTGCGACAGGATGCAGCGCGCCGCGCCGTCGTACACGGTGTACTCTTCCCACGAACCGCCCGCACTGTGACCGTAGGTGGTGACCCCCGTGATCGTGAGGCTTTTGCCTTCGATTTTGACTTTGTCGCCCACGGAGAGCGAGGCGTCGCCGCGCGCCACATCGGCGACTTGGCCCACGGGCGCCAGACCGCGATCGGTGCGGGCCACCACGGCCTTGCACGAGCCGCAAACGACCGTGACGCCGGAGCCGATGGGGAAGTTGAGCGGTGCACCGCAACGTGGACAAGTGGCGAGCGACATGGGAAGCGCCGCAGAGTCCCTTGAAGCTCCGGCGTGGGTCAAGAGATTGTGGCGCGATTCCCTGCCCGCCACGGATTTGTGCCGCTCAGAGGTTGTGAGCGCGCCCTCGGATGGTGCCCAACGGATGAAGCAGTCGCATTTTGCTGAAGAAGCTGCGGCGGCCAGAACTCAGAAAATGTCGTCAGCCGCGGCTGCTGTCACCGCCCGCGTAAGCCACGTCTCGAGCAATCCCAAATCTTTGCAAGCTTCAATGCGCGCGCGAGCCTGCGTTGATACCGAAAGAGAACGCGCCCGAAGCACCGCAATGACGCCCTCGGCTTTCCCCTCGGCGAGACCCTCCGCAGTGGCAATCTCTTTCACCTTGCGAAACATCGGACTACGGTCGTACCAGCTGTGTGCGTCCATGAGGGCCTCCATGTGATTAGAAAATGCGCTGCCAAACAGGGTTTCCAGTAGATGGTAGCAAACATTGTGGGACCCGGCACCTGCGTTCAAAACCTCGGCTCCAAGCGCTTTTGCGCGTTGCAGCGCTGCGGGGTCCCGGGCGTGCATCGCGGCTCCGAGCACGGCGAGGGTCAAGTTGTGTTCGCCCAGGTGTGATCCATCCGCCAACGGCACTGCATCCGGGCCAAGCACGGTTGGTACCAGCGTTGCGCCCGTGCCGAACCCAATAGGCCGACGAGCCCAACGGGCTACGCGGGCGGTCGGACAGACCACCAGCAACGTGACGGGGCATTGGTGCTCCGCGTGGAGCGACGCCACGTACATGGGCCAGGACAGGCGCTTGCGTTCGTCGGAATGGCGTTGCACCTCGATGAGTAATACGTGGCTTGTGGGCTCGCCGCTCAGCAACACCGCATCCGCTACAAATTGGACTGGGACCAGCTGCGTCGCGTTCTGAGAAGCCTCTCGCAGCGAGGTAATGGCGGGGATCCGCGCCCCGGCCGCAGCGAGCAAGTGCTCGAGCACCTCCGGTGCAGCGGTACGCATCAAGTCTCGCCAGGCTTCATGCTCGAACGTAGGGAGCATGGTCGACTGCAGAGCAAATGGGGGGCCAACGCACGCGCCAAACGCGTTGGTAGGTATTGGCGTGCAGATGCGCGTGCGCGTGGGCGTCCCATCGTGTCCACCGCGGGCGTATTGCTGTCCACGGACACCCGGAGGATCGCGTCGCCCCTCGCACCCTGTCGCACAAAAGCGCGCCTGGGCCGCACACGCATTGTTGTCACGGCGCGGCGCCGTCAGGTAGCCTCGTGGCTGTGAGCGCTCTGCCCATTGCCCTGTCGCCTGTGAGCCACGAGCCACGAGCCACTCACGATATTACTGTAAACCACACGCAATTTGAATCGAATTGGCAAGCGTTTGCGCACTTTGCGCGGACGCTTTTTCTCATTTCGCCGCGCCAAGGACAGGCATGAAAATCCGATCTCCCAAGCACATGATGAACGCGCTTTATGCTTTAGGCCTGGTATCGGCGGCGCGCTCTGCGCATGCCGCGACGTTTACAGTAAACAGCACCAACGACGTAAACGACGGCGTGTGCAACGCCGCGCACTGCTCGCTGCGCGAGGCGATCACGGCGGCGAATGCAGCGACAGGCGCGGACCGGGTTGAGTTCAACATCCCCGGTGGAGGCGCCAAAGTCATTGCGCTTGGCGGGACGCCGCTCCCTTTTATTTTAGGGGCAGTGGCCGTAGACGCAACGACGCAGCCCGGGTGGACAAGCGCACCGTTGATAGAGCTTGATGGCACGGCCCTGGTCGCCCCGCAACAAGGACGCGGGTTCATGATTGTCGGAAGTGATGTGAGCGTTCGAGGGTTTTCCTTCGTAGGGTTTCAAAACACCAGTTTCGCAAACGTTGCAGTGGAGGCGTACACCTCCGCCGGGGTCGCTTTGCGCAACATCGCAGTTGAGAACTGCTGGTTCGGGCTGCGTGCGTCAGGCGCGGTTCTTAGCAACGGGCAGGGACTTGTTCCCCATACAGACGGCTCGGCCGGCGCACGGATTGATGGCCTTGTCATTCGCAACAATGTGGTTTCCGGCAACACTCAGACGCAGATTTATATCGACCACTCGGACAACATTACGCTGCTCGGAAACATTGTGGGGTTGAACCCAGCTGGCACGGCGGCTGTGACTCCGCAAAAGGGCCAGGGGGTCGTCTTCTATGACGTCAGCGGCGTGACCATTGGTGATGGAACGCCTACCGGCAGAAACGTGCTTTCAAACAACGAGTACCACGGCTTGTCGATCAACGAGAGTCGCGCCTTTCAAATCAACGGCAACTACATCGGGACAAATGGCGCGGGCAGTGCCGCCATTGGCAACTTTGGCAATGGCATCGACATCGTTTCCTCCCGAGATATTCAGGTTGGAAACGGAACCCCCGGAGGCATGAATCTTCTGTCGG